>NZ_JBBELO010000022.1:0-205135 GCF_037404875.1 Rathayibacter sp. YIM 133350 | reverse complement strand
AGAAATGGTGGGTGCAGGGCAGCCAACACCCGCCATAACTGCGGATTCGGGAACTCATGTCATCGAGTCCGCAGATATTGCGGGTCTTGGGCGGCGAGCTGACAGCGCGCTGCTGGCGCCGGTGCTCGAGTACGCAGAAATGGTGGCTGCCACCCGCGAGCCCGCAGAAGTGGTGGGTGCGCCCGCAGCGAGCCCGCAGAAATGGTGGGTGCAGGGCAGCCAACACCCGCCATAACTGCGGAGTCGGCAACTCACGTCGTCGAGTCCGCAGATATTGCGAGTCTTTGGCGACATGCTGACGCCGTGGTGATCAGGCCCGCGCGTGAGTCCGCAGAAATGGTGGGTGCAGGGCACTCGACATCCTCGAGTCCGCAGAAATGGCCGGTGCCACGCGCGAGTCCGCAGAAGTGGTGGGTGCGTCGCAGCGAGTCCGCAGGAATGGTGGGTGAGGGGCACCCGAGACCCGCGATTACTGCGGATTCGGGAGGTGGCGTCGTCGAGTCCGCAGATGTTGCGGGTGCTGAGGGTGCGGCGTCGTTGAGTCCGCAGGAATGGTGGGTGCCTCGCGGCGAGTCCACAGAAATGGTGGGTGCGAGCCGCCGGGCACCCACCGTTTCTGCGGATTCGGCGCTCGCGGCATCCTCATCGCTGCAATCGGGATGCGTCACGCATCCATCCCGCAGAAACGGTGGATGCGGGCGGGTCAGACGCCGGTGACGGCGCCGGTGACGGTGTCCAAGAAGAGGCGCGCCATTCGCGGTGCATCCACCTCCAGTGCGACCTCCACGCTCGGCCACTGCGCCGCGCCGCCGTGCAGGGCGTCCTCGCCCGGGAGATCGCGCCGGTCCACGAGGGTCTGGCCCCGGGCGTACCCGGCGAGTTCGACGCTCACCGGTCGGTGCTCTGTGCGCAGCGCGCCGGGGTCGACGATGGAGCAGAGCGCTCCCGCGTCGCCGATCAGTCCGGTGTAGTGGTGGTCGGGCGTTTGCGAGACCCGATGGCCCAGCAGGTGTCCGACGACGCGCACGTGCGCATCCGTCGCCCTCGAGAGCCGCTCGGCGACGTCGCGGGGAATCGCCACCTTGGTGAAGACGTCGAGGCCGTACATGTAGGCGGGGACGCCGGAGTCGAGCACGATCGCCGCCGCCTCGGGATCGTGCCAGACGTTGAACTCTGCGACGGCCGTCGCATTGCCCGACCCCGCCGAACCGCCCATGAACACGATGCGCTCGATGTTCTCGACGACTTCGGGATGCGTGCGCAGTAGCAGGGCGAGATTCGTCTGCGGCGCCAGGGCGACGAGCGTGACGCGTTCGGCGCTCGTCGTGATGAGGCGGCGCAGTGTCGCCACCGCGCCCTCCGCTTCGATCACGCGACGGCTCTCGGGAAGCTCGAGGCCGCCGAGGCCGTCCGCCCCGTGCGTCTCGGTGGCGGCACGCGGGGGAGCGATGAGCGGTCGACGAGCTCCCGCAGCAACGGGGATCGCGGGGGCGCCGGCTGCATCGAGGATGCGCAGGGTGTTGGCGACCACGGCATCCAGCGGCGCGTTCCCACCGACGCACGTGATTCCGCGCACCTCGATGTCGGGGTGCGCAACCGCGAACAGGATCGCCAGGGCGTCGTCGACGCCGGTGTCGACGTCGAGGATGACGGGAGTCGCCATGTCTGCGTCGCTCTAGCGGACGAGCCGGATCTCGTGGATGGTCGTGCCGAGGAACGGCTCGTCGTGCTCGACGCCGTCGGGGGCGAACCCGTTGCGCAGGTAGAACTGCACGGCGTGCTCATTCGCATCCGGAACCCAGAGGTAGGCCGGCTCGGTGCCGACCGCGGCCTCCAGAAGCTGCTGGCCGAGACTGCGACCGTGGAAGGCGTCGAGCAGGTGCAGGAAGTAGAGCTCCTTGGGCCGGGGCGCATCCTCGTCGCGAGCGGGGCCCGAGCCCGTGAATCCCACGATCTGGTGATCGACGAGGGCGGCGTACTGGTGGTAGCCCTCGCCCTGGTTCATCCAGTGCGTCCAGAGTTCGGCCAGCCGCAGCGGGCTCAGTGTTGCGAGCGTCGCCGCGCTCACGATGGTGTCGTAATCCTCGTGCCAGCACTGGGCGTGCACGCGCCCCAGCATCTCGGCGTCGACATCGCGGACCGGGCGAACAACTACGTCGGTGCTCATGGGATCGAGCGTATTCCGAGCCATGCTCAACGCGAAATCGGCGGCGGCATGCCGGGCGTGGCGGCTCTCGCACGGCATCCGGATGCCGCTGGCTGGCAGCTCTCGCGCAGCCGCGCAGAGGGTCACCACCGAGCGGAGAATCAGGGTGCGCCGCCTCGGCTATGGGGGAGCGCCCCGTGATCCCGCGCCCGGCGGCGAGCCTACGCTCGCGGTCATGATCGGAAACACCCGCTTGAAGACCGGCCACGTCGTCGGCATCGCGACCGTCTCGGCGGCCGCACTCGCTCTCACCGCCTGCTCGCCCTTCGGGGCCACGAACGGACCCGTCGGATTCGACGGCGTGCAGTCGGCCACCATCCAGCTGGAGGCTGTCGGCAGCTTCGTCTCGCCCGAAGAGGGCGGTTACGAGTCGGCCGGGCGCGGCTCCGGCTTCATCATCACCCCCGACGGACTCGCGGTCACCAACAACCACGTCGTCACCGGCGCTGGCACCCTCAAGGTGTGGCGCGGCGGCGACAAGGACGACGAGCTCTCGGCGAAGGTGCTCGGCTCCAGCGAGTGCCTCGACCTCGCCGTCGTGCAGTTGCAGAAGGGCGCCTATCCCTTCATGGACTGGCACCAGGGCGACATCAAGACGGCGCTCGAGGTGTACGCGGCCGGGTTCCCCCTCGGCGACCCGACCTTCACCGAGACCAAGGGCATCGTCTCGAAGGCCAAGACCGGCGGCGAGACCCCGTGGGCCTCCATCGATACCGTCATCGAGCACGACGCGCGCATCCGTCCGGGGAACTCCGGCGGACCGCTCGTGGATGCCAAGGGCGCGGTCGTCGGCGTGAACTACGCCGGCAATGACGAGAACGACACCAACTTCGCCATCCACCGCGACGAGGTGGTCGACGCCATCCACGACCTGGCGCACGGCAAGAACGTGCTCAGCCTCGGCGTGAACGGCGAGGCGCTCACCGACGACGAGGGCACCGGGCTCGGCATCTGGGTCAACTCCGTGGCCTCGGGATCGGCGGCCGACAAGGCGGGCATCGAGCCCGGCGACCTGCTGACCAAGCTCGAGGGCGTCTCGCTCGGCACCGACGGCACCATGAAGGACTACTGCGACGTGCTGCGCACGCATGGGCAGGATGCCACCCTGGGCGTCGAGGTCTACCGCCCCTCCGAAGAGGCGTACTACCGCGGCCAGGTAAACGGCGACGCCCTTCGCGTGGTTCCCGGCCTCAGCACCGGCTCATCGGATGACTCGGGCGATGACTCCGGCGACTCGGCTGGCGATTACACCACCATCACCGATGACTCCGGCACCATCTCCGTCGACGTTCCGACGAGCTGGACCCAGGTCGACGGCGCGGCGAGCACCGACGACGCCGGCACGCCCTACGAAGCGGTCTCGGCATCCGCCGACCTCGACGGCTTCCAGAACGGCTGGGGCGCCTCCGGCGTCTCGATCTACACGTCGCAGCAGTCCACGCTGAGCCCGGATGCCGGCGCCGACCTTCTCGCCGACGGCGCGACGGATGCCGGCTGCGTCTCGAACGGACGCCAGCCCTACGACGACGGAGCGCACCAGGGCGTGTGGGAGATCTTCACCGGCTGCGGCGGCTCAGCGACCTACGTGGTCGTGAGCGCCCAGGCCACCGACGGCAGCTACTCCGTGCTCGTGGCGGCTCAGGCGGCCAGTGAGGCCGACTACCCGGCCATCGACAAGGCGCTCGGAACCTTCTACGCCGAGTACTGATCCCACCGATTCACCCTCGAACGAAAGCGACGGATGCGACCGCCCAACCGGGTCGTCGCATCCGTCGTCGTTCTGTGCGGGTCAGCGCGGGTGTCAGCCCTGGGCGCGACGCGGTCCGCGGGACTGCGAGGGGCGCACGAGGCTGCCGACGCGCATGGGCTGCGCGGCGGCGGCGCGGGGGCTGCGCTCACGCTGGGCACCCGTGGACTGGCTGCCGCGGCTCTGACCGCTGCCCTGCTTGGGTGCGGCGGAGCGGGCTTCGGCGGGGCGGCCGGAACGGTCGCGTCGGGGCCGGCCGGCGCCATCCGCCTGCGGGCGGCCATCACGCTCGGCGCGCTTGCGCTGGGCGTTGGCTCCCTGCGAGCGGCCTCCGCCGCCCTGCGGGGCGGCCACCTTCGGGGCCGGCTTCACGTACGCGGCGACCGGGCCGACCAGGCTCGACACCGCGGCGGACTCGTGGGTGACCGACTGCGGCTGAACCGCGATGGCGGCCTTGCGCATGAGCTGGGCCACGTCGCGCTTCTGGGCGGGGGTGATGACGGTGACGACGTCGCCCTCGCTGCCGGCGCGCGCCGTGCGGCCGGAGCGGTGCAGGTACGCCTTGTGCTCCATGGGCGGGTCCACGTGCACGACGAGCTCCACGTTGTCGACGTGCACGCCGCGGGCGGCGACATCGGTGGCGACGAGCACGCGCACCGAGCCCTCACCGAAGGCGGCGAGGTTTCGGTCGCGCTGCGGCTGCGAGAGGTTGCCGTGCAGGTCGACCGCCGGGATGCCCGACTCCGTCAGCTGCTTGGCGAGCTTCTTGGCGTGGTGCTTGGTGCGCATGAACAGGATGCGGCGGCCGGTGCCCGAGGCGAGGGTATTCACGAGCAGTCGCTTGGCCTCGAGGTCGGCGACCTCGAACACGTGGTGCGTCATCGCCGCGACGGGGGAGTTGGCCTCGTCGACCGAGTGCAGGACCTCGTTGTGCAGGTAGCGGCGAACGAGCTTGTCCACGCCGTTGTCGAGCGTGGCCGAGAACAGCAGGCGCTGGCCGGTGTTCGGGGTCTTGTCCATGATGCGGGTCACAACGGGCAGGAAGCCGAGGTCGGCCATGTGATCGGCCTCGTCGAGCACGGTGATCTCGACGGCGTCGAGCGTGACGAAGCCCTGCTTCATGAGGTCTTCGAGGCGGCCGGGGCAGGCCACGACGATGTCGATGCCGGCGTTCAGCGCCTCGACCTGGCGCTTCTGGTTGATGCCGCCGTAGATCGTCGTGACCTTGAGGCCGTACGCGGCGGCGAGCGGCTCGATCGTCGCCGTGATCTGGGTGGCCAGCTCGCGGGTCGGGGCGAGCACGAGGCCGAGCGGACGGCCGCCGCGGCGCTTGCCGCCGGCCAGGGTGGTGCCGAGGCGCGCGACCATGGGCAGGGCGAAGGCGAGGGTCTTTCCCGAGCCGGTCTTGCCGCGGCCGAGAACGTCGCGGCCGGCAAGGGTGTCGGGCAGGGTGTCGACCTGGATGGGGAAGGGCTCGGTCTTGCCGTCGGCGGTCAGCACCGCGACGAGGGGAGCGGGAACGCCGAGGGCGCCGAACGTGGGGAGGGTTTCAGACAAAGCTGTGCTCTTTCGGGCTGGGGTCGAGACCCGGTCTCGACGTGGGCGAAGGCGTCGGTGGACGCATCCGTTCGCCGCAGGAAAGTGTCGAACGGTGATCGGGAGTCTGTACCCCGGCGAGCACCGTGAGAAAGCGTTCTACGACGCAGGGAACGTGACGGGCACGTTCGCAAGTGAGACCAGCTTAGCGGATGCCGCCGAGCGGTTGCTGAAAGCGAAATCGTGAGTCAGGCGCGTCGAATGAAGCGCGACACGCCGCGACACGCCGATTTGTTCGGCGCGTCGCCAAGAAATTTCAGCAAGAGGGGCGCGTTATGTGCGACGATCGTCCTGCGCTCATCACCTGCTCGCAGGTGTAGCGGGGGCTCCCCTGACTGTTCGGGTCAGTTCAGGGTGAGCCCCATCTTCATTTCTCCCGCCTGGTCGCCGGGCGGCGCATCCGGCGCGCGCCCGCTTCGGGAGCCGGCCCTAGTGAGGGCGCGGTGCGAGCTCCCCGACGGGCACCGGAACCGCGAGGGTGTTCCCGGGCTGGGCGAGCGGGCATTCCCACGACGGGTCGTAGGCGCACGACGGGTTGTAGGCGTAGTTGAAGTCCAGGATCAGGGAATCCTCATCGCCGCCGACCCCGAGGTCGGCGCCCTTGACGGTGTCGAGAAGGTAGCGCCCGCCTCCGTACGTGCCGCCGGCCTGGTTCGCGAGCCCGTCCTTGACGGGCAGGAAGATGCCGCCGCCATAACTGGCCAGCCGCCAGACGTCGAGCGTGCCGAGGTAGGGCAGCTGAACCGTGCCGACCAGGGAGAAGGGCACGCCGCCGTCGGTCGCCGTCTCGACGACGATGCGGTGCGGTTCCGTGGTGGGATGCACCTCGACCTCGAAGCGCCAGTCGGGGTCATAGGGCGTGACCGAGAGCCCCGTGAACTCGGCCCGGTCATCGGGCAGCAACGGCGAGGCGGGGTGCCCGGCGAAGAGCTCGTCGCGTCCTGACCGCCACAATTCATGCCCGGCGCGAGGACTGGTCGCACTCAGTTGACGTACCCCGGCGTAGAGTCCGAAGACCCGGCGACGCCAGTCGGCGACCTGCAACGCTCCGATTCGTGACACCATCCGGTCACAGTACCAAGGCGCATCCGACGGAACCCGGTCGACCGCCTGCCTCGCGACGTCGGCCGCATGCCCCAGAATCAGGCTGTGGCGATTCGATACTGGCTGGGCGTGGTGCAGCGCGACCATGCCCTCCTCGGGGTGCGCCAGGGTATCGCGCAGCTCAACCACGGATCGAAGGCCGCCGTCGCGCGGCTGAGGGAGGCCGACGGATTCGTGTACTACTCGCCGCGCACGAGCCTTGCCGATGGCGAGCCGCTGCGCGAGTTCACCGGCGTGGGCAGGGTCGCCGACGATGCGGTGTACCAGGCGGACGCGGGGCCGATGATGACGGACCGCTCCGGCGAGCCCTTCCGCCCCTGGCGACGGCGCATCGACTTCGACCGCGACGTCGTGCCGGTGCCCATCCGCCCGCTCATCGGGGTGCTCGACTTCACGGCGGCGTCCAACTGGGGATTCCCGTTGCGTCGTGGCCTCATCGAGATCTCCCGCCGCGACTTCGAGATCATCCGAGCGGAGATGGTGCGGCGGGCTCCGTGACCGCGACGTCCTGTGCATCGATGCCCACATCGTGGCGCCAGGTGGGTGCGAGCTGCCTCAGCCGAAGGCCCCGCCACTGCCAGAACAGCCAGGTCGGATACCAGATCGCCGGCGTGATGGCTCCCGCGTCGAAACGCAGCCGGTCGCGGTAGAGGGTCTTGCCGCCGGGCGCCGCAGAGACCGCCATGCGGTGGTCCCACGTGCTCAGCGCACCCATCACGCCGCTGCGACCGCCTCCGCCGTCGCGCAGCATCCGCACGCCCTCGGGCAGTCCGTCGGGAAAGCTGAGGTCGATGACCTCCTCACCGACGGCCCACATGCGCAGCGCGAGGGCGTCGACACTGTGGGGGCCCGCTTGCCACACGGTGGGGAACCCGCCCGGTTCCCGCGACGCGAAGTCGAGCCAGGGCGCCGCCACCTCGCGCAGCACGGCCGGACTGCGCAGGGCCCGCCAGGCGGCATCCGGGTCGCAGTCGAGCACCAGTTTCAGCATCACGCGCATCCTCCTACCGTAGGCGGGCGTCACACGGCGGTCGAGAGCCTCGCGGGGGTGCCTACGATGGCCGGGTGAGCCAAACAGTCACCGTGCATCCGCACGCGCAGTCCAAGTACCAGGTGCGATTCGACTGGGGAGCGGAAGGCGCCGCCCGGGTGGCGGCCGACGCCGATGTCGTCGTGTGGGTCGACGTGCTCGGGGAGCCGGATGCGGTCGACACCGCGTTCGCGGGCGCCGCGGACTTCGCCGGCTCCGCCGACCGGGTGGTGCTCGCCGGCGGACTCGTCGACGCGGCTCTCGTGGCCCGGCGGGTGCTCGAGCTTCAGGAGCAGGAGGGGCGCCGTACGTTCGTCGCCGTGATCGCGGCGGGGGCAGGGCGCCCCGGCACGACGAACGGCATCCGCTTCTGCGTCGAGGATCTGCTCGGAGCCGGTGCGGTCATCGATGCACTGGCAGGCGTGGGCATCGACTACTCCTCGCCGGAGGCGGCCGCCGCCTGCGCCGCATTCACCGGCCTGCGCGGAGCGGTGAGCCATCTCGCGACGGCCTCGGCGAGCGGTCAGGAGCTGCTCGCGCAGGGTGCGACGCCGGCGCAGATCCGCGCTGCCGCGACGCTCGACTCCGCATCGGCCGTTCGGGAGCTCAGCAGCTCTCAGCTCTGAGGCACCGCCTGGCCAGGTGCGGCGCTCGCCGCACGTGAACGGGCACGTGTAGCACGGAACGCACGCACCTTCGAGCGGTTGCCGCAGCGCTGCATGCTGCACCAGCGGCGGGAACCGGCGCGCGAGGTGTCGACGTAGACGAGTGAGCAGTCCTCGGCGGCGCACTGCCGAACCCGGGCGAGGGCATCCGGGGAGAAGACCGCGATCGCTTCACGAGCGAGGCTCGAGAGCGCCTGATTGGTGCTGGTGGTCTTCCTGCCGGCACGTCGACCACCGCCCGGCAGCGACGGCGGAATATCGGGCGTGGCCGCGAACAGGTTCACGGCATCGACGTCGGCAGCGTCGAAGTGCGCTCCGGCGGTCGCCGCCAGCGCCAGCCGGGCGATCGCCCCGCGCAGCATGAGCGCATCGGTGAGGTGGCGGGTGTGCACGATGCCATCGCTGTCGGGAAAGCGCGCCGTGAGCCACGCCGCGAGGTCGGCGGCCTCATTCAACTGCTCCGGGGCGTGTTCGCCGAGTCGATCAGCCCTGTCGAGCGCCGCCGACTCGAGTCTCAGCGCCCCGGTGTAGGCGAACTCCATGGCAAGCGAGCCGGGGTCGAACCACGCCGCAGCGTCGGATGAAGCGCTGATCGGGGATGATGCGGACGCCATGCTTCCACGGTATCGGGCCGCGAGATCCCCTTCCGTCGCCGGTTGTCTCGCCCGCTCCGCCGGGCAGATCAGTCCCCCGCCGAGGCGGCCGCGCGACGCCGTGCGGCCGGGGTGATCTCGCGTCGGCTCCAGGTGATGACGCTGCTCGAGCTGAACCGCCGGGCGCAGAGCCCGCACGAGAGCGTGCGGGTGGGTGTGCGGTAGCGGTAGTGGGTGTGCCCGGCGGGACAGACGCCTACCCACGGAGCCAGTTCATCCGCCGTCTCGCCGTCGTGAGTGCGTCGGCCTTCGTACCCGAGCTCGCGGGCGACGCTGAGCCAGCGCTTGCCGTGGGCGGCACGGGGGCCTGCGATGGCGTGGGCGACCTCGTGCAACAGGATCTGGTGAATCTCGTCGTCTTCGTAGCGAGCGGCGAGGTAGCGCGAGACGGTAATGCGCTTGGTCTCGTAGTTGCAGCAGCCGGCACGGCGCTTGGCGTTGTCGAACTCGAAGCTCCACACGGCCGGATCGAGGTGCAGTGCGATGAGGGCGTTCGCCCACACCTTCACTCGCTGCAATTCCGCCACGAATCGAGACTACGTCGCGCCGGCGACACCCTCGCGCAGGCGCCCGCAGGTGTGCACATCCTTCTGCGCCAAGGGACTGTGGAGGAACGCTCAGCCGCCCGCTGGCGCGAGCGCGACCTGGTAGAGCCGGTCATCGCCGTCGCGGGGATCGCCGCGACCGTCGGTGTTGTTCGTGACGAACCACAGCGAGCCGTCGGGGCCGGCGGCCGCGTCACGGATGCGGCCGTACGCATCCGTGAACCACGGCTCGGGAGCGGCGCCGGTGTCGGGCTGGATGCTCCAGATGCGCTCGCCCCGCAGGCTGGCCATGAAGAGGGTGTCGCTGATGATGGCCAGGCCGCTCGGGCTGGCCTCCGACGTGTTCCACTGCGCCACCGGGTCGATGAACCGGCCGTCGTGCGCGATGCCCTCCACGATCGGCCAGCCGTAATTGCCTCCCGGTGTGATGAGGTTCAGTTCGTCCCAGGTGTTCTGCCCGAACTCGCTCGCCCACAGCCGACCGTGGGAGTCCCACGCGAGCCCCTGCGGGTTGCGGTGGCCCATGCTCCAGACGAGGGTGCCGAAGGGGTTGCCGTCGGGCACCCCGCCGTCGGGCGTCATGCGCAGGATCTTGCCGTTCAACGAGCCCTGGTCTTGGGCGCGGTCGGTGCTCGCGGCGTCGCCAACCGTGGCGTAGAGCATGCCGTCAGGGCCGAACGCGATGCGACCGCCGTCATGGTTGGCTGCTTTGGCGAGGCCAGTGAGGATGGGATGCGGATCGCCGAGGGCCACCGCTCCCGGTGAGTCGGTGAGCGGCATCCGCACGATGCGGTTGTCATCGGATGCCGTGAAGTACGCGAACAGCGTGCGGGCATCGGGAGCGGCGGCGAGGCCCAGCAGCCCGCCCTCGCCATTTGCCTCGACCCCGTCGATCTCGGCCACCTCGCGGGTGGAACCGTCGGGCAGCAGCTCCACGATGGTGCCGGCATCGCGCTGGCTGAGAAGGGTGGCCCCGCTCGGCAGCCGCACGATCGACCACGGCACGTCGAGGTCGGATGCCACCTCGACCGGGTCGCCCGAGGGCTGAACCGGTGGGAGCACGGCGACGGGCGTCGACGTGCCTGTGGGGCGCGGCGTCGGAGTCGCCGTGATCGGAGTCACCCGCGGAGCAGAGACGCACCCGGTGAGAAGCACGGCCAGGGCGGCGCCGATCGC
This sequence comes from Rathayibacter sp. YIM 133350, assembly GCF_037404875.1. Taxonomy (NCBI): domain Bacteria; kingdom Bacillati; phylum Actinomycetota; class Actinomycetes; order Micrococcales; family Microbacteriaceae; genus Rathayibacter; species Rathayibacter sp. YIM 133350. The sequence continues at coordinate 194,413 of NZ_JBBELO010000022.1, read as the reverse complement.
CGCCGTTCGCAGAAGCCGCATGGGCGCCCTCCCGTGTTCCGATGCCTGCCTCGTACCAGTCTGGGCGAGTTGGCCGGGTAAGGCGAGAAGAACGTGGTCATCCGGGGTGTGCACAGCGCTCCGGTAGGCGGTCGCACGCGCCATGATGGAGACGTGCGCCGGCTCATCGACCTCAACTGCGATCTCGGAGAGGGGATGGCAGACGACGCTGCGCTCTTCCCGCTCATCACGAGCGCGAACATCGCCTGCGGAGGCCACGCCGGCGACGAACACTCGATGCTCGCGAGTTGCCGCGCGGCCGTCGCCGCGGGCGTGGCGGTGGGCGCGCATCCCTCGTATCCCGACCGTGAGGGCTTCGGTCGAGCACCCCTGGAACTGCCTGCAGCTCAGCTCATCGCGGAGGTGGCGCGCCAGCTGGCGGCGCTCGCCGCGGCCGCAGCGCACGCGGGAACGCGCGTGAGCTACGTGAAGCCCCACGGTGCCCTGTACAACCGCATCGCGGTCGACGAGGCTGAGGCGGCATCCGTGGTTGCGGCGGTCGCCGACGTCGACCCGCGGATGCCGCTGCTCGGCCCGCCTGACAGCGCGATCGAACGAGCGGCGCGGAAGGCGGGCCTGCCGTTCTTCCGGGAGGCCTTCCCCGACCGCGGGTATCTGGCCGACGGCCGGCTCGTGCCGCGCGCGTCGCCGGGTGCGGTCATCGCCGACCCGGTGCTCGTGGCCGGGCGCGCGGTCGAGATCGCGACGGCGGGACGCATCCGTTCGATCGGCGGGGAGTGGGTGCCCGTCGCCGCCGACTCGCTCTGCCTCCACGGTGACACTCCGGGAGCGGCGGAGAACGCCCGTGCCGTGCGGGCGGCGCTGACGGATGCGGGCGTCGACTTGGGCGCATTCGCATGAGCTCCGCACGTGGCCTGCGTTTTCTCGACGCCGGCGACCGGGCACTGCTCGTGGAGCTCGAGGGGATCGATGCGGTGCTCGCACTGCGTGGCGCATTGGCGGCTTCCGCTCCGGCCGGGGTCGTCGACATGGTGCCCGCGGCGCGCACGGTTCTCGTCACGGTCGATCCCGCGCGCATCCGGTTGTCGGAGGTGCAGCGGTGGGTCGAGCGTGCCGCGGCCAGTCAGGTGGAGGGGGAGGCGGCATCCGGAGCCGAGGTCGAGCTCGCGGTGCGCTACGACGGCGCCGACCTCGTGGACGCCGCGCGGGAGGTGGGCCTGAGCGTCGACGAGTTGGTGGCTGCGCACGAGAGCGCGCGGTGGACCGTTGCGTTCAGCGGCTTCGCGCCCGGCTTCGGCTACCTGGTGAGCGGCGATTGGACGTTCGACGTGCCGCGGCGCGCCAGCCCGCGCACCGCGGTTCCCGCCGGTGCCGTCGCGCTCGCCGCTGCCTTCAGCGGCGTCTACCCACGCGAGAGTCCGGGCGGCTGGCAGCTCATCGGCACGACGGATGCGGTGCTCTGGAGCGTCGCGGCCGATCCTCCCGCACTGCTCGCTCCGGGCACGGTCGTGCGCTTTCGAGGCGTCGGATGATGCGGGGGTATGGGCCCTCGTTCCGCGCTCGACGGCGAGGGTGGGATGGTCATGGGCGGAGCCTGCCGTCTCCCGATCGTGACCGGGTCGATGTGGTGTCGGTGCTCCGATGATCACCGTGCTGGAGGCCGGACCACTGAGTCTCGTGCAAGACCTCGGACGGCCCGGGCTCGCCCACCTCGGCGTCACCGGTTCGGGCGCCCTCGACAGGGCCGCGCACCGGCTCGCGAACCGGCTCGTCGGCAATGCGGAATCCGCTGCCACGATCGAGGTCACCTTGGGCGGGCTCGAGGTGCGGTTCGAGGCGCCGGAGTGGTTCGCTGTGACGGGAGCGTGGGGTCGCGTCACGCTCGACGGCGTCGAGATCCGCGTGGATGTCGCGACGCGAGCGGCCGCGGGCTCGCTGCTGCGCCTCGGCCCGGCCGAGCACGGCGTGCGGTACTACCTCGCCGTTCGCGGCGGAATCGACGTGCCGCCGGTGCTCGGCTCTCGTTCGGCCGACACGCTCTCGGGAATCGGTCCTGCGGCGCTCACGGCCGGCCGACAGCTCGCCGCCGGGCACGAGGCATCCGACCCCGTCCCGGCGCTCGATCCACTCACGCTGTGGCCGCCGGCGGATGTCCTGGTCGAGATCGCGGCGCATCCGGGCCCCCGTGCGGACTGGTTCACGCCCGCATCGCTCGACGCATTCTTCGAGCAGGAGTGGAGCGTGTCGGCGGAGTCTAATCGGGTCGGGTCGCGTCTGCTGGGCACGCCCCTCGAACGTTCGCGTTCCGGAGAGCTCGCGAGCGAGGGCATGCTCGCTGGGTCCGTGCAGGTGCCGCCATCGGGCCTCCCGACGGTGCTGCTCGCGGACCATCCGGTAACGGGCGGCTATCCGGTGATCGCCGTCGTCGCGGATGCCGCCCTCGACGCGTTCGCGCAGCTGCGTCCGGGCCAGCGCATCCACTTCCGTCACGCCCGCCGGCTGTCGCGCTGACGCCCCGAAGCCCCGGTCCCGGAGCTTGTCGAAGGGTGGAACCAGCGCAGCAACCCCGGTCCCTGAGCTTGTCGAAGGGCCGGAACCCGCGCTGGAACCCCGGTCCCTGAGCCTGTCGAAGGGCCGGAACCCGCGCTGGAAGCCCGGTCCCTGAGCTTGTCGAAGGGCCCGGTCCCGCGCTGGAAGCCCGGTCCCTGAGCTTGTCGAAGGGCCTCACGTCGTGGCTGGGTACCGGCGGGCCGGGGCGGCCGGGGTCCCGCCCAAAGATGCCCACCGACCCCCGGACCCCGGCCGCCCCTGCCCGCCTCGCGAAGCGGGTCCGGCCCGACTGTGCCGCCGTTGGCGGGTTCGGATCAGAGGCACCGAACGACGCTTCGACAGGCTCAGCGAGCGGGCGGCGATGAGCTCGGGTACGCCCGGTCCCTGGGCCTGTCGAAGGGCCCGGAGCTGCGCTGGAAGGCCGGTCCCTGAGCCTGTGGAAGGGCGCGGACTCGCGCTGGAACCCCGGTCCCTGAGCTTGTCGAGGGCCCGGTCTCGCGCTGGAAGCCCGATCCCTGAGTTTGTCGAGGGGCCCGGTCCCGCGCTGGAACGCTGGTCCCTGAGCTTGTCGAAGGGCCCGGTCCCGCGCTGGAAGCCGCTGCGTCGCCGCTGGGTCCCGGCGGACAGGGTCGGCCTCGCGAAGCGGGTCGGGACGGACTGCCGCCTTTGACGGGTTCGGATCAGAGGCACCGAACGACGCTTCGACAGGCTCAGCGAGCGAGCGGCGATCAGCTCGTGTACGCCCGGTCCCTGAGCCTGTCGAAGGGCTCCCGGTCCCACGCTGGAAGGCCGGTCCCTGAGCCTGTGGAAGGGCACGGACTCGCGCTGGAAGGCCGGTCCCTGAGCCTGTCGAAGGGCTCCCGGTCCCGCGCTGGAACCCCGCTCCCTGAGCTTGTCGAAGGGCCCGGACCCGCGCCGGTCGTGCCGCCCGCGCCTCAGCCCGCTGCGGAGGCACGACGGCGGTTGGACTGAGGCGCCATCCCCGGAATGACCTTCGGCAGCAGCCAGCCGAGAAGGGCCGTGACGATCCACACGACGACCGTCGCCAGCACCCACGCGGCGGTGTCGTCGAAGGTGAGCCCGTCGGTGAAGAGGGAGGCGATCCACAGCGCGATGAACGTCGAGATCAGGCCCGCCACCCCGGCCACCGCCGGTGCCGACCGTCGGGTGAAGCGCCGCACGAGCCACCCGATTGCCGCCTGCACGATTGCGAAGACCACGATCGCGACGAGGAATCCAGCCACGTGGATGTGGAATGACGGAACGAGCAGCGCGGCCAGCGCGAGGCCGACTGCGGCCGTTCCGAGGAAGACGGCGGCGGCGATCAGCGTGCGCATCATGCCTGAACGGTAGCGGCCGGCCGTCGGCGGGTCAACGAACGCGGCGGCCGCGGCCGGTCTGCCGCTATCGTCGGTGTCCATGGGCCAACAGCCAGCGTCACCGGTGAACCTGCGGCTGCGTGAACGCCCCATCGACGTCGTGTTCGTGGTGGTGTTCTCGGTCTTCACGATCACGTCGCTCATCAGCGACCTGCTGCCGACCATAGGGGTCGACATCTCGCATCCGTCTGCGAACTTCTTCGTCAACTCCAACTGGTGGTATGCGCATGACACCGATCCGCTGTTCATGACGCCGCCGGTCTGGATGCGCATCGTGACGGGACTCTCGGCGTTTGTCTACATGCCCTTCTACATCGTGCTCGTGGCATCGCTCATCGCCGGCTGGAACTGGATACAGCTTCCCAGCGTGATCTACGCCACGATGATCGCCTCGATCACCGGCATCGTCGTGTTCGGCGTCGAGTTCTTCGGGGAGCCCGAGTGGATCACGCCGAATCCGGTGAAGTTCCTCGCGTTCAACCTGCCGTACGTGCTCGCGCCGCTGCTGCTTCTCGTGCGGATGCGCAAGCCGCTGCCCTTCACTCGCCGGTTCTAGGTCGAGCCCGCAGAAACGGCGGGTCGGCCCGCCGTCGAGCCCGCAGAAACGGCGGGTGGGCCCGCGCCGAGCCCGCAGAAACGGCGGGTGCTGGGCGCCGCACACCCGCATCTTCTGCGTTCTCGATCTGTGGGGCGCCCTGAGCGCCCTAAACGCCGCCTTGCCTCAGGGCTTCGACAGGAAGATGGAGCGGGCCGGCGGAGGAGAGGGGATGGCCGTCGCATCCGTGACGATCGGTGCGCCGGCGACGAAGTTCGCGAGTTCCCGTCCGGCCACGAGCTTCGCGTGCGCCGGATCCGAGGCGAGCAGCCGCGGCATCCGTTCGAAGGGCAGCTCTGCGGATGAGGCGAACATCACGACGTTGCCGAATCGCTTGGCCTTCAGCATCTGCGTGTCGGTCGCGATGGCGACGTGATCGAACACGCTGCCCAGTGTCGCCGCCTGGCCTCGTGCGAATGCCAACCCCGCGCCGTCTGCCACGTTGACCGCGACGATGCCACGGGGGGACAGCAGCGGTGCGAGCAGTCCGTAGAACTCGCGGCTCGTCACGTGCGCGGGGGTGCGGGCGCCCGAGAAGATGTCGACGACGGCGATGTCGACGGTTCCCGCGAGCCCCGACGGCAGCTTGCCGAGCACCTCGCGGGCATCGCCGTGACGGATACGCACCTGGGCACTGCGTTCGAGCGGCAGCTCGGAACGCACGAAGTCGACGAGCTCGCTGTCGACTTCGACCACCTGCTGGCGGGACCCCGGGCGAGTCGCGGCCACATAGCGCGGCAGGGTGAGCGCGCCGCCGCCGAGGTGCACGGCCGTGATGGGCTCGCCGGCGGGCGCGACGAGGTCGATGGCGTGCCCGATGCGGCGCACGTACTCGAAGTGCAGCGCCTCGGGATGCTCGAGGTCGACGCTGGATTGGGGCGTGCCATCCACCACGAGCGTGTACACGCCCGGTTCATGGCGGTCCTGCTCGATGCGCGCCTCGAAGCCGCTCGCACTCAGTACGCGCGAAGCCGCGGATGCCTCGGACCGGTTCGCGCGCATCCCCCTACGCTACCCGCGCGCCGCCGCGACCCGTCCGGCGCGCCGTCACCCCTCCCCATCCCCCGTTGCGCCAGTTCGGGGTGCGTTGCGCCAGAACAACAGGCGCAAGGGCCGGGGGAGTGGCGCAACAGCGGCTGGTGCGGGTCGCGCGCAGGGTGCCGGGGCCGGGCCGGGCGCCTGCCGCCGGCGACGCACCGCTTGCCGTCGCGTCAGTCCGCGTCGACCTCGACCGGATGCGGTCCGCGGCGCTCGAACTCGGGCGCCCACTCACGGATGGTCTCCGCGTCACCGCCGACGAGCACGATGTTTCCCGACTCCTCGCCGTTCAGGACGCGCGGCGGCCCTGCCGCGAACGTCGCCTCGACGGCGCGACCGAGCTCCATGCGCTGCGCATGCTCCTGGATCAGGGAGCGCCCGTCGGCGACGTTGACCGCGATCACGCCCCCGAGCCCGACGAGTGCCGCGAGCTCGGTGAAGAAGCCGCGCACGCCCACGTACTCCGGCACCGTCAGGGCCGTGTAGATGTCGACGATCGCCGCGTCGAACGGGCCCTCCATCGTCGCAAGGGATTCGCGGGCGTCGCCGAAGACGAACTCGACGAGCGCGCCGGCGGGCAGCGGCATCCGTTCGAGCACGAACTGCGTCTGTTCGCGTTCGATCTCGACGACGACCTGCTCGGAGCCCGGCCGGGTGGCGGCGACGTAACGCGCCATGGTGAGCCCGCCGCCGCCCAGGTGCAGCACGCGGATGGGCTCGCCGGGCTCGGCGATCAGGTCGATCACGTGGCCGAGGCGGCGGGTGTACTCGAAGAACAGACGGCCGGGATCCGTCGGATCGACATGGGACTGCCGGATGCCGTCGACCGAGAGCACCCAGCTTCCGGGTACGAAGGTGTCCGGATCAAGACGGAAGCGCGCGCTCACGCTCTGAGCCTAGGCGAGCGCGCCCTCGGAAGGGACGGCTCGGCGCCGGCGCCCCGCCCCCCCCCCCGAAACGCGAGGAGATTCCGAAAAGCGAGGAGATTCCGAGAAGCGAGGAGATTCCGAGAAGCGAGGAGATTCCGAGAAGCGAGGCGATTCCGGTGGACGCGCGGTTTACGGGCCGCCCGAAGCGGCGTGGCGCCGAGAATCGCCTCGCTTTTCGGCCGCACGAGCACCCGGATGCGGCGCGGATGCGGCACGGATGCGGCACGGCTGGACGCGGGAATAGAAAAGGCGGAGCTGCGTTATACCTGAGAATCCATTCGAGGTCAAGAATCGAGTGGACATAGCGTGTCGATTTGGCTATGCTTGTTCTTTGCGCTCCCAGACATCACTCTGCCTTCATATTGCGGTCGGCTCTGCGTGCCCGGGCTTCATTTCCGGGCGCCACGCATCAGAGGGTCTGCGAGTACTCCATTACTGATAGTAACTAGGCCCGACGGGGTCCACGGAGGTTATTTCCTTGGCTGCTGCGCGCAACGCAACCACCAACTCACCCAAGAACGGCCGCAACGCATCGCGGCTCTCGTTCGCAAAGATCACAGACACTCTGACGGTTCCCGATCTGCTCGCACTGCAGACCGAGAGCTTCGACTGGCTCGTCGGAAACGACGCGTGGAAGGCGCGCGTCGCCGAGGCGCAGGCATCCGGTCGCCAGGATCTTCCCGAGAAGACCGGTCTGGAGGAGATCTTCGAGGAGATCTCTCCGATCGAGGACCTCGGCGAGACCATGCAGCTCAGCTTCTCCAACCCTGAGCTCGAGCCCGAGAAGTACACGATCGACGAGTGCAAGGAGAAGGGCAAGACCTACTCCGCTCCTCTCTACGTGAACGCCGAGTTCATGAACCACCTCACGGGTGAGATCAAGACCCAGACGGTCTTCATGGGCGACTTCCCGCTCATGACCCCGAAGGGCACGTTCGTCATCAACGGCACCGAGCGTGTCGTCGTCTCGCAGCTCGTCCGCAGCCCGGGCGTCTACTTCGAGCGCACCCCCGAGAAGACCTCCGACAAGGACATCTACTCCGCTCGCGTCATCCCGAGCCGTGGAGCCTGGCTCGAGTTCGAGATCGACAAGCGCGACCAGGTCGGCGTTCGCATCGACCGCAAGCGCAAGCAGAGCGTCACGGTGTTCCTGAAGGCCCTCGGCCTCTCGAGCGAGGAGATCGCGGCCGAGTTCGCCGATTACCCCTCGATCATCGAGCACACCCTTCCGAAGGACAACATCCTCACTCGTGAAGAGGCGCTGAAGGACATCTACCGCAAGCTGCGTCCGGGCGAGCAGGTCGCCGCCGAGGCCGCGCGTGCGCTGCTCGACAACTTCTACTTCAACGCCAAGCGCTACGACCTCGCCAAGGTCGGTCGGTACAAGATCAACAACAAGCTCGGCCTCGAGGCCCCGCTGACCGACTCCGTGCTGACCGTCGAAGACATCATCGGCACCATCCGGTACCTCGTCGCCCTGCACGACAACCGCACGACCCTTCCGGGCCGCCGTGGTGGCAAGGCGGTCGACATCCGCCTCGACGTCGATGACATCGACAACTTCGGCAACCGTCGCATCCGCGCCGTCGGAGAGCTCATCCAGAACCAGGTGCGCACCGGCCTGTCCCGCATGGAGCGCGTCGTTCGCGAGCGCATGACCACGCAGGACATCGAGGCGATCACCCCGCAGACCCTGATCAACGTGCGCCCCGTCGTCGCCGCGATCAAGGAGTTCTTCGGAACCTCGCAGCTCTCCCAGTTCATGGACCAGAACAACCCGCTCGCGGGCCTGACCCACAAGCGCCGCCTGTCGGCACTTGGCCCCGGTGGTCTCTCCCGTGACCGCGCCGGCGTCGAGGTTCGTGACGTGCACCCGTCGCACTACGGCCGCATGTGCCCGATCGAGACCCCGGAAGGCCCCAACATCGGGCTCATCGGTTCGCTCGCATCGTTCGCGCGCATCAACTCGTTCGGCTTCATCGAGACGCCCTACCGGCGCGTCGAGGGCGGCCGAGTGACGGATGACATCCACTACCTCACGGCGATGGAGGAGGACGACTACATCGTCGCCCAGGCCAACGCGCCGCTGAAGGCCGACGGCCACTTCTCCGAGGACCGCGTCCTCGCCCGTAAGAAGGGCGGCGAGGTCGACCTGTTCCCCGCCGACGAGATCGGCTACATGGATGTCTCGCCGCGCCAGATGGTGTCGGTCGCGACCTCGCTCATCCCCTTCCTCGAGCACGACGACGCGAACCGCGCCCTCATGGGTGCGAACATGCAGCGTCAGGCTGTTCCGCTGCTGCGCAGCGACAGCCCGCTCGTGGGTACCGGTATGGAGGGCTACGCGGCCGTCGACGCCGGTGACGTGCTCACGGCTGAGAAGCCGGGTGTCGTCGCCGAGGTCTCCGCCGACTTCGTCACCATCCAGCTCGACGAGGGTGGGACGCAGACCTACTACCTGCGCAAGTTCGACCGCTCCAACCAGGGCACGAGCTACAACCACCGCGTCGTCGTCACCGCCGGTGAGCGCATCGAGGCCGGCGAGGTCATCGCCGACGGCCCTGCGACCGACAACGGCGAGCTCGCGCTCGGCAAGAACCTGCTCGTCGCGTTCATGCCGTGGGAGGGTCACAACTTCGAAGACGCCATCATCCTCAGCCAGAACCTGGTGAAGGATGACGTGCTCAGCTCGATCCACATCGAGGAGTACGACGTCGACGCGCGTGACACCAAGCTCGGCAAGGAGGAGATCACCCGTGATCTCCCCAACGTGAGCCCCGACCTGCTGGCCGACCTCGACGAGCGCGGCATCATCCGCATCGGCGCCGAGGTTCGCCCCGGCGACATCCTGGTCGGAAAGGTCACGCCGAAGGGCGAGACCGAGCTCTCGGCCGAGGAGCGCCTGCTGCGCGCCATCTTCAACGAGAAGAGCCGCGAGGTGCGCGACACCTCGCTCAAGGTTCCCCACGGTGAGCAGGGCACGATCATCGGCGTCAAGGTGTTCGACACCGACAACGACGACGAGCTCGGCTCCGGCGTGAACCAGCGCGTGGTGGTCTACATCGCCCAGAAGCGCAAGATCACCGAGGGCGACAAGCTCGCCGGCCGTCACGGCAACAAGGGCGTCATCTCGAAGATCCTGCCGGTGGAGGACATGCCGTTCCTCGCCGACGGAACTCCGGTCGACATCATCCTGAACCCGCTCGGCATCCCCGGCCGCATGAACTTCGGCCAGGTGCTGGAGACCCACCTCGGATGGGTCGCCAAGCAGGGCTGGAAGGTCGACGGAAGCCCGGCATGGGCCAAGAAGCTGCCGAAGGCGGCTCACGAGGCTGCTCCCGGCACCAAGGTCGCCACTCCGGTGTTCGACGGTGCTGCCGAGGAGGAGATCGAGGGTCTGCTCGACTCGACGCTGCCCAACCGCGACGGCGAGCGCCTGATCGATCGCAGCGGCAAGACGCAGCTGTTCGACGGTCGTTCCGGTGAGCCCTTCCCGTACCCGGTCTCGGTCGGCTACATGTACATCCTGAAGCTGCACCACCTCGTCGACGACAAGATCCACGCGCGTTCGACGGGCCCGTACTCCATGATCACGCAGCAGCCGCTGGGTGGTAAGGCGCAGTTCGGTGGTCAGCGTTTCGGTGAGATGGAGGTCTGGGCTCTCGAGGCCTATGGCGCCGCCTACGCACTGCAGGAGCTGCTCACCATCAAGTCCGACGACATCCTCGGCCGCGTGAAGGTCTACGAGGCGATCGTCAAGGGCGAGAACATCCAGGAGCCCGGAATCCCCGAGTCCTTCAAGGTGCTCATGAAGGAGATGCAGTCGCTCTGCCTGAACGTCGAGGTGCTCTCGGCCGACGGCACCGCTGTGAGCCTGCGCGACACGGATGACGAGGTCTTCCGTGCCGCTGAAGAGCTCGGCATCAACATCTCCACGCGCTTCGAGTCGTCGAACATCGACGAGATCTAAGCCACGCCACTACTGAAGAACTTCGGAAACTTTCCAAGGAGAGAAATTGCTCGACGCAACAACTTTTGACGAGCTTCGTATTGGCCTGGCCACCGCAGAGGACATCCGCAAGTGGTCCTACGGTGAGGTCAAGAAGCCCGAGACCATCAACTACCGCACCCTCAAGCCCGAGAAGGACGGTCTGTTCGGTGAGCAGATCTTCGGACCTTCCCGTGACTGGGAGTGCTCGTGCGGCAAGTACAAGCGCGTGCGCTTCAAGGGCATCGTCTGCGAGCGCTGCGGTGTCGAGGTCACCAAGTCGTCCGTGCGCCGCGAGCGCATGGGCCACATCGAGCTCGCCGCTCCGGTGACCCACATCTGGTACTTCAAGGGCGTTCCCTCGCGCTTGGGCTACCTGCTCGACATGGCGCCGAAGGACCTCGAGAAGGTCATCTACTTCGCCGCCTACATGGTCATCTCGGTCGACGAGGAGGGCCGTCACCAGGACATGCCCGGTCTCGAGAACGAGCTGCGCCTCGAGATCAAGACCATCGGCGACCAGCGGGACTCCCGCATCGCGAGCCGCCTGGCCAAGCTCGAGGAAGACCTCGCAGCGCTCGAGGAGGAGGGCGCTAAGTCCGACGCCAAGAAGCGCACGCGCGACGGTGCCGAGAAGGAGATGGCCGGCATCCGCAAGTCTGCGGATGAGCAGATCGCTCACCTCGAGCGCGTGTGGGAGGACTTCCGCACCCTCAAGGTCGGCGACCTGAAGCCCGAAGACAGCGTCTTCCACGAGCTTCAGGACCGCTTCGGCATGTACTTCGAGGCCTACATGGGCGCCGAGGCCATCAAGAAGCGCCTGCTGGCCTTCGACCTGGCCGCCGAGAGCGAGAGCCTGCACCTGCAGATCGTCGAGGGCAAGGGTCAGAAGAAGATCCGCGCCATCAAGCGACTGCGCGTCGTGAGCTCGTTCCTGGCCACCGGCAACTCGCCGGCCGCCATGGTGCTGGATGTCGTTCCGGTCATCCCGCCGGAGCTGCGCCCGATGGTGCAGCTCGACGGTGGCCGCTTCGCGACCTCCGACCTCAACGACCTCTACCGTCGTGTGATCAACCGCAACAACCGCCTGCGTCGCCTGCTCGACCTCGGTGCTCCCGAGATCATCGTGAACAACGAGAAGCGCATGCTGCAGGAGGCCGTTGACGCGCTGTTCGACAACGGTCGTCGCGGTCGTCCCGTCACGGGCACCGGCAACCGGGCCCTGAAGTCCCTGAGCGACATGCTCAAGGGAAAGCAGGGTCGCTTCCGCCAGAACCTGCTCGGCAAGCGCGTGGACTACTCGGGCCGTTCGGTCATCGTGGTCGGCCCGCAGCTCAAGCTGCACCAGTGCGGTCTGCCCAAGCAGATGGCCCTGGAGCTGTTCAAGCCGTTCGTGATCAAGCGCCTGATCGACCTGAGCCACGCTCAGAACATCAAGGCCGCCAAGCGCATGGTGGAGCGTTCGCGCCCCCAGGTGTGGGACGTGCTCGAGGAGATCATCCGTGAGCGCCCGGTTCTGCTGAACCGCGCACCCACGCTGCACCGCCTCGGCATCCAGGCCTTCGAGCCGCAGCTCGTTGAGGGTAAGGCCATCCAGCTGCACCCGCTCGTCTGCGCCGCGTTCAACGCGGACTTCGACGGCGACCAGATGGCCGTTCACCTCCCCCTCTCGGTCGAGGCCCAGGCCGAGGCGCGCATCCTGATGCTCGCTTCGAACAACATCCTGAAGCCCTCCGACGGACGCCCGGTCACCCTGCCCTCGCAGGACATGATCATCGGCCTGCACCACCTCACCACCATCAAGGAGGGTGCGGAGGGCGAAGGCCGTGCGTTCTCGTCGGTCAGCGAGGCGATTCTCGCGTTCGACCAGAAGTCGCTCGACCTGAACGCCAAGGCGCGCATCCGCATCGCGGATGTCTACCTGAGCGATGACGACGCTGCCCGCCTCGGCGTGCAGACCGAGTCGGGCAAGGTCGAGGGCACGATGCTGCTCGAGACCAGCCTCGGCCAGGCGCTGTTCAACGAGGCCCTGCCCACGGACTACCCGTTCGTGTTCAAGGTGGCCGACAAGGGCACCATCTCGGCGATCGTCAACGACCTCGCCGAGCGGTACCCGAAGGTGGAGGTCGCTGCGACCCTCGACCGGATCAAGGACGCCGGCTTCCGCTGGGCGACCCGTTCCGGTGTGACCGTCGCGCTCAGCGACATCCTCACGCCGCCGAACAAGCGCGAGATCGTGCAGGGTTACGAGAAGCAGGCCGCCAAGGTCACCGGTCAGTTCGAGAAGGGTCTCATCACCGACCTCGAGCGTCGCCAGGAGCTCATCCAGATCTGGACCAAGGCGACGGATGACGTCGCCGTGGCCATGCGCGAGAACTTCCCGGCCGACAACACCATCAACCGCATGGTGACCTCGGGTGCTCGTGGTAACTGGCTGCAGGTGCGCAACATCGCCGGCATGCGAGGCCTCGTGAACAACCCGAAGGGCGAGATCATCCCGCGTCCGATCATCTCCTCGTACCGCGAGGGGCTGTCGGTTGCGGAGTACTTCATCGCCACGCACGGTGCCCGTAAGGGTCTGGCCGACACCGCCCTGCGTACCGCCGACTCGGGTTACCTGACCCGTCGTCTGGTGGACGTGTCGCAGGATGTCATCATCCGCGAGGAGGACTGCGGCACGACGAAGGGTCTCGACCTTGCGATCGTGGCGCGTGACGCAGACGGCAACGTCGTGCTCGACGCAGCCGGCAAGCCCACCCGCGACGCGAACGTCGAGAACTCCGTGTTCTCGCGCAACCTCGCCGCGGATGCCGTCAACACGGCGGGCGAGGTCATCGCCGAGGCCGGTGCCGACGTCGGAGACGTGCTCATCAACGAGCTCGTCGCCGCGGGTGTCGAGTCGATCAAGGTGCGCTCCGTGCTCACCTGCGAGTCGGCCGTCGGTGTCTGCGCGAAGTGCTACGGCCGTTCGCTGGCCACCGGAAAGCTCGTCGACATCGGTGAGGCCGCCGGCATCATAGCGGCGCAGTCGATCGGTGAGCCCGGAACCCAGCTGACCATGCGTACCTTCCACACCGGTGGTTCGGCATCCGCTGCCGACATCACCCAGGGTCTGCCGCGTGTTCAGGAGCTCTTCGAGGCTCGTACCCCCAAGGGTGCGTCGCCCATCGTCGAGGCTCCCGGTCGCATCACGATCGAAGACACCGACCGCGGTCGTCGTGTCATCCTCACGCCCGACAACGGCGACGAGGCGATCGTCTACACCGTGCTCAAGCGCTCGACGCTGCTCGTGGAAGACGGCCAGCACGTCGACCTCGGCCAGCAGCTGATCGTCGGAACGCTCGACCCGAAGGAAGTCCTTCGCGTCAAGGGTGTTCGCGAGGTGCAGAAGCAGCTCGTGAACGGTGTTCAGGATGTCTACCGCTCGCAGGGTGTTCCGATCCACGACAAGCACATCGAGGTGATCGTGCGGCAGATGCTGCGCAAGGTCACCGTCGTCGACCACGGCGACACCGATCTGCTGCCGGGTGAGCTGGTCGACCGCTCGAAGTACAACGAGATCAACCGGGCTGCTCTCGCCGAGGGCCGCAAGACGGCATCCGCTCGCCAGGAGGTCATGGGTATCACCAAGGCGTCCCTCGCGACGGAGTCGTGGCTGTCGGCCGCGTCGTTCCAGGAGACCACGCGTGTTCTCACGCAGGCCGCCATGGAGGGCAAGCGCGACCCGCTGATCGGTCTCAAGGAGAACGTCATCATCGGAAAGCTGATCCCGGCCGGCACCGGCCTGGCGAAGTACCGTGACGTGACGGTCGAGCCGACGGAGGAGGCGAAGGCGGAGCGTTACCCGAACCGCATCTTCGCCGAGGACACCTCGTTCAGCGAGGGTGACCTCTCGTTCGTCGACTTCGACTCGTTCTCGAGCGACGACTTCACCCCGGGCAACTACAGCTAGTCACCCGTACGAAGAAAGGGCCCGCATCCGTTGGATGCGGGCCCTTTCTCGTTGTGGGGAGCGGTGTCAGCCGGGACTCGCCGGGACCGAAAAGCGAGGAGATTCCGAGAAGCGAGGCGATTTCTGCCGACACGGCGGCCGGTACGCGCGAAACGCCGCGTGTCGGGGAGGATCGCCTCGTTTTTCGGAATCTCCTCGCTTTTGGGAGGGGACCCGCGGCGCCTACGCGCGGGCGGTCGCGATGTGCGCGTGCAGCGGGTTTCCCGCCACGATGCTCGGCAACAGGGCGGCTCCGTCGAGCGGATGCGCGTCGCCCGGGCGGATGTCGGCCTCCGGCAGCGTCTCACGCACGGCCTCCGCGAACGCGGCGCCCAGCTCGGGGGAGCGGAAGACGCCGCCGATGCCGCGCACGGCGGCGCGCGGGTTCACGTGCTCGCCGGCCCGCCGCAGCGCGGTCAGCGCGGAGAGCGCCAGCTCGGCCCCGGCGGCACGGATGATGGCGGCGGCCACCACATCCGTCGGCGCGAGCTCTGCCACGACCGCCGCGTAGGCGGCGATGCGCCGCACGCGCCCCTCGTCGCTCTGCAGCTGAACGTAGGCCGCCTCCAGATCGGGGAACTCGCGCTGCACCCGTTCGGTGAGCGCCGTCGCGGCACCTCGACCATCGTGCGCGCGCAGAACGGCGTCGAGCGCCGCCCGGCCGAGCGAGTAGCCGCTGCCGGCGTCGCCGATGAGGTAACCCCATCCGTCGACGCGGGCGACTCCGGCTGAGCCGACTCCAAGCGTCACGACGCCGGTTCCGGATGCGACGACCGCCCCGGGCCGATCTCCCATGGCGCCGAGGTAGGCCGTGATGGAGTCGTGGGCGAGGTAGACCTCGCGTACCCGGAACGGCCGCAACGCCGAGAGCAGCTGCTCCGGCTCGGTCTGCTGCGCGGTGAGACCCGAGACACCGAAGCTCACGACGTCGATGTCGAGCCCGGTCTCTTCGACGACCGCCACGACGACGCCCGCGAGCTGGGGGATGAGGGGCCGGTCGGTGCGGATGCCGGCGAAATCGAAGGTGCGGTCGCCCTCACCGTTCGCCAGGCGCACCTTGATGCCCGTCTGGCCCGCATCGACGGCGAGGGCGCACGAGGTCATGGTTCTCCTACTGATTGCCAGGAGCGGTACCGCTCGGTCAGGAACGCTCCGGCGGACTTGCCGTACACGCAGTAGTCGTCGTTGACGGCGGCCGTCTCGGCCGGATACAACGCCGGCGGCCAGTCCCACAGAAAGAAGCCGCGCATCCAGGGGCGCCGCTCGCAGGCTGCGAACATCGCTTCATAGTAATCGAGTTGCTCGTGCTGCGACGGCTCGCCCGGAAGCGCCCAGTCGTTCGGTCGCAGCGCCGAACCCGCGCGGCTCGGGCAGCCGGCCTCCATGAACACGAACGGCTTCCCCGTCGCCTGCACCACAGCCTCGATGCGGTCGAGCTGCGCCTCCCAGCTCTCGATCGGGTAGTACCCGCTCGAGCTCACGACGTCGACCGCATCCCACCAGGTGACGTGGTCTTCCTGGTACTTGTCGCAGTTGTAGGTGACGATGCCCGAGTAGACCGCGCGAACGGATGCCACGAGCGCCCGCCACTGCGCCTCGCGCCCGTCGGCGCGCACCATCTCGCAGCCGATGCAGAGCATCTCGCAGCCCTCGCGCTCGGCGATCTCGGCGGCGTGCACGATGAACGCGGTGTACGACGCGAACCACTCTCCCCACGCCGGTTCGCCGGGAACGTCCCAGTCGAAGAAGCCGATGTATGCCCGCCAGGTGCCGTCGGCCACGTTCACGACCGGCTTCAGGCACACCTTCAGCCCGTGGGCCTTCGCCTCGCGGATGGCCCAGACGACTTCGTCATCCGTCACGGTCGGCGCCTCGGTGTACGGCACGGCCGTGGACTGCGCGCTCTCCTGCACCGCCGCGTATGCGATCGCGGTCCAGTTCGCGCCGTACTCGGTCATCGCCCGCATCGACGAGCGGGCGGCATCCGTGCCCCACGTGCCGCGAATGCCGGTCCACCCCCACGTCATGCCGCAGACCGCGGAGGATAGGACGTCGTCGATCCCGCTCATCGAGCCACCAGCTGGTTGGCGCTGCGCAGCACCCGAGCGTCGGTCAGCTGCTCGAGCGCCAGCTCCTGCGAGGACCGGATGCGGAAGACCGCCGATTCACCGGGCAGCAGCGTCACGAGCGCGGAATCGACGCGCGCATCGGGGTCGACCTTGTCGATGAGCACGGTCAGGTCACGCACGAGCGTCTCCGCGTGCACACTGAGCGCATAGCCGTCGTCGGCGGGCACGACGGATGCCTGCAGCCGCGCATGCCCGAGCGCGCTGTCGCGGTACTCCGCGAAGAACCACTCGCCGTGCTGCTCGCCGTGCTGCTCGCCGAGCGAAGCCCGCACGAGCTGCGACGCGGCATCCGTCGTCGTCGCGATCTCGTCGGGCAGGGCTACAGTGACCGCAGAACGGGCGGGAACGCTCACCTGTTCGCGGTGCTCGGCCAGCGCCCCGCCCGCGAACGAGTGCCGCGCGAGCACGAGCTCACCCGCCCACTCCTCGCCGGTGTCGTTGACGAGCACGGCCGCGAGGCCTTCCCCATGGGGCTGCAGCGTCACAAGACGATCGGCATGGGCGTTCCGCAGGGCATGCAGCAGCGGCTTGGGCCGCTCGTCTCCGTCGACAGCCGCCCACGAGGTGGCGGGCCAGCAGTCGTTGAGCTGCCACACGATCGAGCCCATGCAGTGCGGTGTGAGCGAGCGGAAGTACTCCACGGCCGTCGTGATCGCGGTGGCCTGGTTGAGCTGCATCGCCCAGTGCCAGTCCTCGATCTCGTTCGGCAGCGGCAGGTGGCGCACGAGCCCGTCGGTGAGCTTGACGTTGCCCTCCATCGCCTTCTGGTGCACGAGCATGCCCGGAGACTCGGGCGTGAGCGGGTCATCATGCAGCGACCGGGTGAGCGTCGACCAGGTGGGCGGCGCCTGCCAGCCGAACTCCGACACGAACCGCGGGCTGTAGTCGCGGTAGTGCGGGTAGTCCTTCTGGTTCCACAGGTCCCAGATGTGCATGGTGCCTTGGTCGGGGTCGTTCGGATGGGCGTCGCGATCGGGCGAGAACGGGCTCGCCGGCGTGTATCCGATGTGCGGTGCGAGCTCGGCGACGATGCCCGGGAACAGGTCGTAGTAGTACCCGGCACCCCAGGTGCGTCCCTCGAGGCGTAGCTCCCAGTTCCAGTCGGCGTAGCCCCAGACGTTCTCGTTGTTGCCGTTCAGCACCACGAGCGACGGATGCGACGCCAGGCGCGTCACCGCCTCGCGCGCCTCCGCCTCGATCTCGCCGAACAACGGGTCCTCTTCGGCATAGGCGGCGCAGGCGAGCAGGAAGTCCTGCCAGGTGAGCAGGCCGCGCTCATCGCAGAGGTCGTAGAAGTCCTCGGACTCGTAGATACCGCCGCCCCACACACGGATGAGGTTGAGCCCGGCGAACTCCGCCTGCTCGAGCCGTCGTGCGTAGCGGGCGCGATCGACGCGGTGGGGGAAGGCATCGTCGGGAATCCAGTTGGCGCCCTTCACGAACACCGGCTGACGGTTCACGACGATGGTGAACGGCGTTCCCGCCGCATCCGGGGTCGTGTCGAACTCCACGGTGCGGAAGCCGACGCGCTTGTGCGCGCTGTCGAGCTCGCCGCCCTCGGCACTCAGTGTGACCTCGACGTCGTAGAGCGGCTGCTCGCCGTAGCCGCGCGGCCACCAGAGGTCGACGTCGTCGACCTGCAGGCGCAGCACGGCGGTGGTCTCCTCGGCGCCCATCTCGACGGATGCCGTGGTTCCGGCGATCGACGCCGACACGGTGAGCGGGGTGGACGCCGATGCGCGCGGTGCCCGCGCGACGTCGACGTGCACCTCGAGCATGCCTGCGGAACCCTGCACTCGGGCGACCGGGCGCACGGAGGCCAGTCGCGCGGTCGACCACTCCTGAATCGCGGCCGGTCGCCAGAGCCCGGAGCTCGACGTGTCGATGCCCCAGTCCCATCCGAAGCTGCACGCCATCTTGCGGACGGCGTTGTACGGATGGTAGTTCACATGCGGCCGATAGCCGAGCGCGAGGCTCTGCGCATCCGCGTACCGGATGGGTGAGGCGAAGTCGACCTCGAGCGTGTTCTCGCCTGGGCGCACCCGCTCGGTGATGTCGAAGCGGTAGGAGCGATGCATGTTGCGCGTCTCGGCGATCACCTCGCCGTTCAGTCGCACCGTCGCGACGGTGTCGAGGCCGTCGAAGGCGAGCTCGACCACAGAAGGGTCGGCTGCGGAGGGGTCGGATGCGGACCCCGCGTCAGCCGGCCGCTCGAACACCCGCGTGTAGCGCCAGTCGCACAGGCCGATCCAGGCGAGCAGCCTCTCGTTGTCGTCGAGATAGGGGTCGGGAATCAGCCCCGCCGCCAGCAGGTCGGTGTGCACCGATCCGGGAACGGTCGCGGGAACGGATGCGGTGCGCACTGCATCCGGCGCCGGCCCGTCGAGAAGGGAGAGGGTCCAGCCGTCGGTGAGAACAGTGGTCGTGATGCTCATTACTTGGTCGCTCCGGAGGTGAGGCCGCGATAGATGTAACGCTGCAGGAACAGGAAGATGATGAAGGTCGGGACGATGACCAGGATGGTACCCGCAGTGATGATCTCCCAGTGAGCCCCGAAAGGCCCCTTGAACCGGAACAGCGACGTGGAGATGACCCCGAGGTCGGCGGAGGGCATATAGAGGAACGGGATGTAGAACTCGTTGTAGATGGCGATGCCCTTGATGATGACCACCGTCGCGATGGCGGGCTTCAGCAACGGCAGCACGATGCGCCAATAGATGCTCCAGCGATTGGCGCCGTCGATCATGGCCGCCTCGTCGAGCGACTTCGGTATCGACGCCATGAACTGGATGAAGAGGTAGATCGAGACGATGTCGGTGCCGAGGAACAGTGCGATGGCCGACCAGCGGGTGTTGAACAGCTCGAGCGCGTTGACCACCTGGAAGGTCGCGACCTGCGTCGTCACACCGGGCACGAGGGTGGCGAGCAGGAACGCCCCCACCACGAGCCACTTGCCTTTGAAGTCGAACCGGTCGATCGCATAGGCGGTCATCGTTCCGATGAGGATGGTGCCGGCGAGCGAGACGATGAGGATGAAGGTCGTGTTGGCGAAGCCGAGCAGCATGTTGCCCTTGGTGAACGCCGTCACGTAGTTGGCGAAGTTGAACCAGTTCGTCGGCAGGTCGAACGGGCCCGTGTTCGCGAACTCCCTCGCCGTCTTGAAACTCGCGATGACAACCACGCCGAGGGGCACGATGGCGACGAGCGCAGCAACGATGAGGCTGACGTACTTGCCGGTGGAGGCAGAGACGCGGCCGATCATGTGAGGTCCACCTTCTCGTCGGGGAAGAGCTTTCGCTGAACGACAGTGACGACGAGCACGACGATGAGCAGCACGACCGCCATCGCCGAGGCCAGGCCCACCTTTCGGTAGACGAACGCCTCCTGCACGGTCTTGATCACGAAGGTCATCGAGCCGTTGGCGCCCCCCGTCATCACGTAGGGGATCTCGAAGACCGCCAGGCTGCCGGAGATCGCGAGGATGAAGCTCAGCCCGATGATGCGGCGGATGCCGGGCATGATGATGTACCGGAACTCGTGCCACCGGTTGGCGCCGTCGAGTTCGGCTGCCTCGTAGAGCTCTCCGGGGATGGACTGGATGGCGCCGAGGAAGAGCACGAAGTTCAGGCCCATGTAGCGCCAGATCGAGGTGCCCGCGAGCGAGTAGTTCACCACATCCGGATCGCCGAGCCACTGCTTCGAGAGGTCGCCGAGCCCGAACGCGGCCAGAGCGCTGTCGAGCGTTCCGCCCGGTTGGAAGAGGTACAGGAAGACGAACCCGATGGCCACGCCGTTGATGAGGTACGGGAAGAACAGGATGCCCTTGAAGAAGTTACGGAACCAGGTGTTGAAGCTCAAAAGGGTGGCGAAGTAGAGCGCGAGTGCCATCTGGATGAAGGATGCCGCGATGTAGTACAGGCTCACCGCGAACACCTGCAGGAACTCGGGCCGGGTGAGCACCTCGAGATAGTTGTCGAACCCCACGTACTGCTTCTCGGGGTTCAGCCCGTTCCACGAGGTGAAGCTGTACCAGATCATGTTGCCGACCGGCACGAACGTGAAGGTGATCAGCAGTGCGAGCGGCGCGATCAGGAAGAGCCACGGGGTGAGGCGCTCGAGCACCGTCTTCTTGCGTCGCGTGGCCGGTATCGGCGGGCGATCCGCGCGCAGGGCGTCGAGCGCGGCTTCGCCCGTGACGACGCCGCGCCGTCCAGCGGTGCTCACTTCGGACATGGTTCTCCTCGGGGAGGGCGTTGAAGGGTTGTTGAAAGGGGACGGATCCCGGTCGGCGACGCGAGGCGTACCGGCCGGGATCCGCGGGAGTCAGCCGGCGACCGAGGCGCGGGCGTCCTTCCACTTCTTGTTGAGTTCGTCGAAGTAGCTGTCCTTCGTGCCATCGGCCGCTCCGCGGGCGATGTCGACGAGCTTCTGCCGGTAGACGTTGCCCCAGAGGTCGATCTCCGCGCCGTTGTAGATGTCGGAGAGCAGGCTCTCCTTGCCCTTCGGAGCCGGGTTCAACTCGACGTACTTCACGTCGTTGGCGTCGAAGTCCTTCAACGTGTCGGGCGTCGGTCCGTCGAGACGGGGCGAGACGCCGCCCTGGTCGGTCGCGTAGCCCGACTCGTCGGTGAACCAGTCGATCCAGGCGCGGGCCGCGGCCTTGTGCTTGGAGTGGATGCTGATGGCGTTCTTGTAGTCGCCCGAGATGGTCGAGTGGAACGCGCCGTCGACCTGCTGGGGGAAGGGCATGTAGCCGATGTCGTCGGCCGAGCCGCCGGCATCCGTCGCCGCCTGCTGCATCTGCACGATCGCCCACGAGCCGAGCAGCATCGTCGCGACCTTTCCGGAGCCGAGCAGGTCCTTGGACTCTTCCCAGTTGGTGGTCAGCGGGTCGTCTTCGGTGAGCTTGTCGTGCACCGCATCGAAGAGCAGCGAGTCGATGGCGTAGAAGTCCTCGCCCTTCGTCCACGGAGCGTCGATCTCGGTGTAGTGGTTGGGGGCATCCGAGTCGGCCGTGGGCGTGCCCTGGTTTCCCTGCCACTGGGAGAGGGGCCAGCCGTCCTTGTAGTTGGTGTAGAGCGGCACGGCGCCGGTCTTGGACTTGATGGTCTTGAGGTCTTCGATGAACTCGTCGGGCGTCTTGGGGTCTTCGGTGACGCCAGCGGCCTGCCAGACCTTCTTGTTGTAGACCAGTCCCGAGGCGTTGCCGGTGATGGCGATGCCGTACGCGTCTCCGTCGTAGGTCTGCTCGTCGATGAAGCGGTAGGTCTTCTTGAGGGTGTCAGCCTTGCCGAGCGGCTCGAAGAAGTTGGGCAGCTGGTCTTTCGTGACCGAGTTGGGGATGAGCAGCACGTCGCCGTAGTCGTTGGTGTTCATACGGGTGGTCACGTCGTCCTCGTAGTTCGTGATGGCCTCGAACTTCACGGTGACGTCGGGGTACTTCTTCTCGAAGGCCTTCTTGTAGTCCTTGAAGACGTTGTCGACGAGGTCGGTGCGCTGAGTGAGCACGGTGATCTCGCCCTCGGGCTTGCCGTTCTGATCACCGCCGCTCGAGCCGCCCGCCGAGCATCCGGCGAGCAGGGTGGTCGCGGCGAGCACCGCGATGCCTGCAATGAGCTTGCTTGCCATTGTGTTCTCTCCTGTTCGGTATCACCGTTGATCCGCACACGCACGACCGCGACTTCACGCCTTCGGGATCTCTTGGTGCTGTGTGCGGCCATGCTAGAAGCGGGAGAGCGCTCTCGTCAACGCGTAATGTCAGCGTTGTCCATGCGTGTCCGATTGTTATGTGACAACGCGACATCCCCTGTTTTCAGGGGGTGTGACAGGCAGTGTGTCGGATGCGGACACGGCAAATGTCCGCAGAATGTCCCACGTTGACATTCGGCGTGTCGTGCGTGCTACGGTGGCTGCGATGTCGCGCCCACGGCATCAGATCCGAGACGAAGGAGTCCCGTTGACCTCGCAGACCCGTGCCACGCTCGCCGACGTCGCACGCCTCGCCGGCGTGAGCTCGAAGACCGTCTCGCGCGTCTACGTCGACCCGTCCTCGGTCGCGCCTGCGACGCGCGAGCGGGTGCTGAGTTCGGCGAAGCGGCTGCGCTTCCGGCCGAACACCGTGGCGAGCAGCCTGCGCCGCGGCGGAGTGACCAACACGGTGGCCTTCGTGATCGGCGACATCACCAATCCGTTCTACTTCGCGGTCGCCGCAGGAATCGAGCGCGAACTCGCCCAACACGGCCTCACCATGCTGCTCGCCACGACGGATGACGCCCCCGACAGCGAGGCCGTGGTCGTCGACGCGCTGCTGGCGCAGCGGGTGCGGGCGCTGCTGCTCATCCCGATCGCCGACGACCAGTCCTACCTCGATGGCGAGAGGCAGCTCGGAACCCCGGTGATCAGCGTCGACCGGCCACCGCGCAACCTGCTCGCCGACTCCGTGGTGCTGCAGAACCGTCAGGGCATGGCGGATGCGGTGCGCTCACTCACCGCGCTCGGGCATCGTCGCATCGCCTTCGTGAGCAACCCGTCCGAGATGTACAGCATCCAGGAGCGACTGGCCGGCTACCGGGAGGCGCTGCGGGAGGTGGGTGTGACCTCCACGGCGAAGTGGGAGCGGGTCGAGACCGACCCGAGCATCACGACGGAGCAACCCGTGCGCGACCTGCTCGACCTCGACGAGCCGCCGACCGCGATCGTCACCGGCAATAACCGCGCCACGACCGGGGCGATCCGGGTGCTGCGCGAGCGGGGCGTGGAGGCATCCGTCGCCCTCATCGGATTCGACGACTTCGATCTCGCCGACGCGCTCGACGTGACGGTCGTCGACTACGACACCAAGGAGCTCGGCCGGGCCGCCGCACGGCTTGCGCTCGAGCGGCTCGCCGACGCGAGCGGCTTCACTCGGCAGGTGGAGATACCCACACATCTCGTGCACCGTGGATCGGGGGAGCTGCCGCCGCCCGCGGGGTAGCAGAGCCGGTTCAGGCGACCGTGCCGGCGGTGGAGCGGATGCAGAGCATGCGTTCGGCGAGCCAGCTCGCCTGCCGCTGCCACTGGTGCCCGCGGCCGCCCTCGTGGCCGTTGAACGGGTAGACCTCGATCTCGTGCTCGGCCGGCCAGGAGTTGAACGCGGCGAACACGGTGGATGGTGGGCAGACCTCGTCGTGCAGCGCGGTCGAGAACAGCGCCGGCGCGGTGGCGCGCTTGGCGAAGTTGACGCCGTCGAAGTACGACAGCGTGCGGTAGCTCTCCGCGATGCGGTCGCTGTGCACGGCCAGGTACGTGACGATCTCCTGGTAGGGGAACGCGTTCGTCAGGCCGATCGCACGCTCGAAATGGCAGAGGAACGGCACGTCGGGCAGGGCCGCGACTAGTCCCTCGACGAGGCCGGCGACGGCGATGGTGATGCCGCCGCCCTGGCTTCCGCCGCAGATGGCGATGCGTGCCGGGTCGACACGCTCGAGGGTGCGGACCGCGTCGATGGCGCGCACCGCATCGGTGTAGACCCTGCGGTAGTAGTAGGTCTCGGGGTTCTCGATGCCGCGGGTCATGAACCCGGGCGCTGAGGGCCCGGTGCCGTCGGGGTCGGCGGTGTCGCCGCCGCTGCCCCACACGCTGCCTTGGCCGCGCGTGTCCATGAACAAGTAGGCGTAGCCGGCGGATGCCCACGCCAGCCGCTCGTGGGGAAGGCCGCGGCCGCCGCCGTAGCCGTTGTACTCGACGACGGTCGGCAGCGGGCCCTCGGTGCCGGCGGGTACGAGGAACCACGCCTTCACCGGCTGGCCGGCGTAGCCGTTGAAGGTGAGGTCGTACACCTCGACCTGCGTGAGCGGTGACTCCACGCGCTCGAGGATCGGCGCATCCGGGAACCGTCGCGCCTCATCGAGCGTGCGGCGCCAGAATGCGTCGAAGTCGTCGGGCTCGGCCACCTCGGGCCGGTAGGTCTCGAGTTCGGGGATGGAGAGGTCGAAGCGCGCCATAGTGCACCATTCTGCAGTGCGCGCGGCACCGCATCGTTCAGCTGGCCTGTTGTTCCACGAGTGCCGCATACCTGCCGCCGGCGGCCATGAGCTCGGTGTGGCTTCCGAGTTCGAGCACGCGGCCGTGCTCCACGTAGGCGATGCGGTCGGCTTCCCGGATGGTGGAGAGCCGGTGGGCGGCGATGAGCGTCGTGCGGTCGCGGAACAGGGCCGAGAGGGCCTGCTTGACCTTCGCCTCCGAAACCGCGTCGAGCGCAGAGGTGGCCTCGTCGAGCACGAGGATGCGGGGATTGCGCACGAGGGCCCGCGCGATGGCGAGGCGCTGCCGCTGTCCACCCGAGAGGCGGGTGCCGCGGTCTCCGACGACGGCGTCGAGGCCCTCGCCGTGTGTCTCGAGGATGTCGAGGGCATTCGCCTCGCGCAGCGCCTCGAGAATGCGCTCGTCGGGGACATCGCCGAGGCCGTACGCGACATTCTCGCGGATGCTGCCCTCGAACAGCACCGACTCCTGCGGCACAACGGAGACGAAGGAGCGCACCGAGCGCAGGTCGAGGCTCGCCATGTCGACGCCGTCGAGCAGCACCCGTCCCGAGGTGGGGCGCACGAAGCCGAGCACGAGGTTGAGCAGCGTCGACTTGCCCGAACCACTCGGCCCGACGAGGGCGAGGGTCTCACCCGGGGTGATGTCGAGGTCGATCCCGTCCAGGGCCGGCCGCGGCGCGTCGGGGTAGGAGAAGCCCACGCGTTGCAGTGCGAGGTGACCCGCGACATCCGTCACGCGCTGCCTTCCCTCGTTCTCTTCGAGGTCGGGATCCTGCATGACCTCGGCGATGGAGCGCACCGATTCCAGGCCGCGGCTGAAGACAGGGGCGACGTTGAGCAGGCTGATGATTCCGCTGGTGAGCAGCGTGAAGTACGCCGACAGCAGCACGACCTGGCCCGGAGTGATGGGCAGAAGGCCCGTGATGGATGCCGTGGCCGCGCCGACGAGGCAGAGGATGCCGAGCGACTGGTACGAGATCCAGCTGAGGGCTCCGAATCGCCCGTTCAGGGTGTCGAGTTCATGGCCCGCGGTGCGCACGCGCTCGGCGCGATCGGCGATGCGCAGCGCAGCGACGTCTTCAAGTCCGTGGCCACGCGTGATCGGGATGAGGGCGGCCATCTCGCCGACGCCTGCCGAGAGCCGCTCGACCTCGCGGCGGAACACCTCGTTGCGATCGCCGGCGCGACTGCGGATGTAGCGCAGCAGCACGACCGCGACGGGCACGGTGACCGCGAAGACGGCCACGAACGCCGGAACCTGGATGGAGGTGAGCACGATGGCTCCGACGAGTGAACCCGTCGTGGCGAGAAAGACCGGCAGTGCCTGCTGCATGAGGAGCTCCAGGTTCTCCACATCGCGCACCACCTTGGTCTGCACGAGCGAGGAACTCTGCCGGTTGTGGAAGCCGATGCTCAGTCGCTGCAGGCGGTCGGTGAGGCTGTTGCGCAGGTCGACGGCGAGGTTGCGCGTGACCCGGCTCGAGATGCGAACGAACACCATGTGAAAGGGGTAGTTCAGTGCGAGCAGCACCAGGGCGACGCCCGCCCAGAGCAACACGCGGCTCACCGGTCCGCCTGCCACGACGGCATCGATGATGGCCGCCGTGATCGGCGGCAGCGCCCAGATGGGGCTGTCCTTGATGAAGAAGGCCAACGACGCGACCGACAGCGAGCCCTTGGCCGGCGCGAGCAGGCGCAGCATCGAGCGCAGCGGCTCGTTCTTCACGACAGCGCGCTCGACCGGGCGCGCGGATGAAACACCCATGGGCATCCTTGCAAAGTGGAGGTTCGCGATTGCGGAGCTTCGAGCCTAGCGGCGCTGGTCGGGTGTGCGGGAGAGTCGACAGGGGATAGCGGTAGGCGGTTCACTTCGCTCAGGGTCGCGCAGATGCAGGATGAGCGGCTCTGCCGTGCTGCACGAGCCTCGCTGTGCCGCTAATCCTCCATGGGCATCCACGGCTGAGTGGAAGCCCTGACACCGGCGCACGCGGGTCGCCGGTACTCTGGCGCCATGAGCAGCGACGTTCCTCCCGCCCGTATCGGCCGGTCGCGCCAGTGGATCGTCTGGCTGATTCTCGCGGTGCTCGTCGTCGCTGCACTCGTCGCCGGCGTTCTGTTCATGCAGGCGCGCGGCATGGCAGGCGCCTCGCCGACCAGCTCGGCGACGCCGTCGCGGCCGGTCGCATCTGCCAGCCCGACGCCGACCCCCGGGACGACCGAGCTTGCGAGCGGTGAGATTCCGGCGACGTGCGCGGAGATCTACATGAAGGACTGGGCGCCCGAGATGAAGCCGCTCGTGCTGAATCCGGAGTGGACGGAATCGGGGAAGACGACGCGCGAGGGTTCGCGCGACGACCAGTTGATCGCCGACCTCGCGGCTACGACGCGCCTCACGTGCATCTGGGCGATGCCCGGCGGCCCGAACGATGTCGCCCACCTCGCGACGAACGTCGCCGCGGTCACCGACGACCAGAAGACCGCAGCCCTCGCACGCATGTCGGCCGCGGGATTCACCTGCTACGACGAACTCGAGGGAACGCGGTGCGTCACGGAGACGGCGCCCAGCGCGGACGGCGTCGCGGGGGAGTCCCACTTCGTGCGTGACGGAGTCTGGGTCGCCACCTCCTGGCTGAACGCCCAGCCCGACGGGTATACCCACGACATCGTGGCAGCGATCTTCGGGAGCTGAGCCGCGGCATCCGTTCGGCTGGCGGTCGCGAGTAGTCGCGCCCAACCCGCCGGCAGCGGCCACCACCCGTGGGGGTGCGACCCGGATGAGGGACTGGTCGCACGCGGGTGCAAGCCGTTAGCTTGACCCGTTACCTGAACAATTCGCCCGAGCACCCTTCTTTGCCCCCTACACAAACTGCGGCAGCTCGGGTTCTTCGCCGCAGCCTGGAATCCGAGCAGGAGGTCGAGCGTGGCGGCGCTCTCAGAGATCCTCATTCTGCACGGCCACCTGCCCATCGAGCATCTCGACGAGATCATGGCGATGGACGAGACCGACGAATCGGCCGTTCGGGGCCTCGTTGAACGCGGCGTCGTCACGGAGCTGCAACTCGCGAAGGCGCGGGCGGCGCAAGCGGGCACACCCTTCATAGAACTCGTCGACTATCCGGTCGATCACGCAGCCGTCTCGCTCGTGAGCGCGGCCACGTGCCGACGCTACAACCTGCTGCCCATCGCGCTCGCTCCGGGCCGCATCGTCGTGGCGATGGTGAACCCCGGCGACGTGTTCGCCATCGATGACGTGCGTCAGGCATCCGGTCTGCAGGTCGTATCGGTCGTTGCGGAGCGTGGCGATTTGCTCGCCGCCATCGCGCGCTATCACCGCGCCGACGACGAGCTGAGCGACCTCACGAGCACGCTCGAAGAAGAGAACGCCGCCCAGGCGACGGATGCCTTCAGCGTCGGCGACAACGTCGAAGACGATGCCCCCATCGTGCGCTTCGTGAACCTGCTCGTGAGTCAGGCCATCGAAGACCACGCTTCGGACATCCACATCGAGCCGGGGGAGAGCAGCGTCGGGGTGCGCTATCGCATCGACGGCGTGCTGCACCAGATGCAGTCGGCCCCGAAGAGCATCCAGAACGGCGTCATCAGCCGTCTGAAGATCATGAGCGACATCGACATCGCCGAGCGTCGCAAACCTCAGGACGGTCGCATGTCGGTGAACTCCGGCGGCCGCAAGATCGACCTGCGCGTGGCGACGCTGCCCACGGTGTGGGGCGAGAAAGTCGTCATGCGTATTCTTGACAACACCAACACGAGCCTCGACCTGCGCGACCTCGGTTTGAGTGAGGCGAACTCCGAGATCTATCGGAACGCGTACTCCAAGCCGTACGGCATGATCCTGGTCACGGGGCCGACGGGTTCCGGTAAGTCGACGACGCTGTACTCCACCTTGAACGCCGTGGCGCGGCCCGAGGTGAACGTGATCACGGTCGAAGACCCGGTCGAGTACCGCATGGCCGGCATCAACCAGGTGCAAGTGAACCCGAAAGCGGGCCTGACGTTCGCGAGTGCGCTGCGCAGCATCCTGCGAAGCGACCCCGATGTGGTGCTGCTCGGTGAGATCCGCGACCACGAGACGGCCCAGATCGCCATCGAGGCCTCGCTCACCGGCCACCTCGTGCTCTCCACGCTGCACACCAACGACGCGCCGAGCGCCGTGACCCGCCTGATAGAGATGGACATCGAGCCGTTCCTCGTCGGCAGTGCCCTGGATTGCGTCGTCGCCCAGCGTCTCGCGCGCCGGCTCTGCGAACGCTGCAAGCAAACCGTGGTGACGGATGCCGCCCAGCTCGCCGCCCTGCGCTTCGACGTGGAGCCCGAGGTCGGTTCGGTCGCAACCTACGGTCCTAAGGGCTGCTCGAGCTGCTCGAACACGGGCTACCGCGGACGCCTCGCTCTGCACGAGGTGATGGCGGTCGGCGAAGAGATCGAGCGCCTGGCGGTCTCGCGAGCGGCGTCATCCGACATCGCCCGGGCCGCGAAGAACGGCGGAATGCGCACCCTTCGTCAGGACGGCTGGCTGAAGATTCAGCAGGGCCTGACCTCGGTGGAAGAGATCATGCGGGTGATCGTGTGACCGGCTGTGACAACAAGGAGAAGCTATGACCCAGCAAGACGACCTGCCGGTGAACCCTTCGGGAATCTCATTCGAGGACTGGGCGGCCCTGCTCACGGGAACCGCGGGGAGCTCCGCCATCACACCTCCGACCCCGACCGCCCCAGTGCCGCCTGCAGCCGTGGCTCCGACGTCGACTCCCTCGCAGGCGACTGACCCGATCGCTGACGCTCTCGAGGCGAATTGGCGCGCTCAGCTGCGGCAGGAGGCGGAGCGCGATGCATCACAGACGCACTCAGCCGAGCCGACTCCCTTCCCCACGCGTCCGCGAATTCGCGAGGCGGCCACCGACGAGCCCAACCCGTTCACTGACGGGTTGCGGCCGATGCTGCCGGGCCAGACCGTGTCGACAGCTGATGCACCACATCCCGCGCCGAAGACGGACGTGAAGCCTGTCGTCGCCGAGGCGAAGCCGGTCGCGGAAGAGCAGCCTGCTTCATCGGTCAGTGCGAGTTCCGCAGTCTCGACAATCCCACCCGCCCAGTCCGCAGCAGCGCTGGTGTCGCCCGTGACGCCAACGGTGCCGCTCCCGCAGGCGGCGCCCACCGTCCCGCTCCCGCAGGCGGCACCGACCGTGCCGTTCGCGCCGCCGGCCTCGTCGTTCGCCCCACCGGTTCCGCCGGCCGCAGCCGCATCATCTTCTCCCGATGCAGGAGCGGCCGAACGTACTGCATCCGCGGCGCCCCTGCCGACTCCGCCGAAGCTCACTGCTCCCGCAGTTCCGGTCTCGCCGGCTGCAGAGGCCGCTGCGCCTCCTCAGGCGTTGGCGCCGGCTCGGCCCGGTGCGCCGAAGCGGCCGAAAGCGGAAGAAAGCGACGTGACGCGTCTCACCGCTCGCGACGATTCCGACCGTGATCTCGTGAAAGCTCTTACCGAGGTCGTGCTGCAAGGCGCATCCGACCTTCATGTGACGGCGAACACCGCTCCGACGATTCGCGTGCACGGCGGACTGAGTCAGCTGCCCGGCCCGGTGTGGACGAGCGACAAGGTGAAACAGGCGATCTACACGATCCTCTCCGAAGATCAGAAGAAGAAGTTCGAGCGCGAGCTCGAGCTCGACTTCGCCTACGCGATCTCGGCGAACGCCCGCTTCCGCGTGAACATCTATCAGCAGCGCGCGAACGTCGGAGCGGCATTCCGTCTCATCCCGACCGAGATCAAGACCCTCGACGAACTCGGTGTGCCGTCGTCCGTCGCGAAGTTCTCAACGCTCGCTCGCGGACTCGTGCTCGTGACCGGCCCGACCGGTTCCGGTAAGTCGACAACGCTTGCGGCACTCATCGACCTCGTGAACTCCACCCGTGCCGACCACATCGTGACGGTCGAGGACCCCATCGAGTTCATGCACAACCACAAGAAGTCGCTCGTGAACCAGCGCGAGGTCGGGCACGACACTCACAGCTTCGCCCAGGCGCTCAAGCACGTTCTGCGTCAGGACCCCGACGTTATTCTGGTCGGCGAGCTCCGTGACCTCGAGACGATCTCCGTGGCGCTCACGGCGGCCGAGACCGGCCACCTGGTGTTCGCCACTCTGCACACCCAGAGCGCGGCGCAGACCATCGACCGCGTGATCGACGTGTTCCCGCCGCACCAGCAAGATCAGGTACGGACGCAGTTGGCATCGACTCTGCAGGGCGTGGTGACGCAGACGCTCGTCAAGAAGGCCAGTGGCAACGGCCGTGTCGTGGCAACCGAGGTGCTCGTTATGACGCCGGCCATCAGCAACCTCGTGCGTGAGGGCAAGACCTACCAGATCGCATCGATGATGCAAGCTGGCCGTGATCAAGGAATGCACACCCTCGACCAGCACCTCGCGAGCCTGGTCGACGCTGGAACGATCACGCGTAAGGCCGCCGAGGAGAAGGCGCAGGAGCCCGGAGAGCTCAGCCGCCTTATCCAACGCACTGAGTCTCCGACGGATGCCTCGGCTCGCGCGATCGCCGCCAGCGGCATCGACTTCGGCGACACCTACTCGCAGGCCAGCTGATGGCGGCACTCACCTTCGCCTACACGGGCAGGGACGCCAAGGGAAAGAAGGTCAAGGGGAAGCTCGAGGCCGCCAGCCAGAGCTCTGTTGCAGTGCGCCTCGGATCGATGGGCATCGCCCCTATCAGCATCACCGAGAGCGCCGAGGGAACCGGTCTTCAAAAGGAGATCTCGATCCCGGGTTTCACGAAGGGCGTGAAGCTCAAGGACCTCGCGATCATGAGCCGCCAGATGGCGACCATGATCGGGTCGGGCCTCTCGCTGCTCCGAACCCTCAACATCCTGGCGGAGCAGACGGAAAACAAGCCGCTCGCCAAGATTTTGTCTCAGGTGCGCGATGAGGTGGAAAGGGGCACCGCGATCTCTGACGCGATGCAGCGCCACGCTGACACGTTCCCGCCGATCATGATCAACATGGTGCGCGCAGGCGAGACGGGCGGCTTCCTCGATGAGGCGCTGGATTCGGTTGCGGTGAACTTCGAGAAGGAAGTGAAGCTCCGCGGAACAATCAAGTCGGCGCTCACCTATCCGGTGATCGTGCTCATCATGTCCGTCGTTGCCGTGGCAATCATGCTCATCTTTATCGTCCCCATCTTCGAAACCATGTTCAAGGGCTTCGGCAGTGCATTGCCTCTGCCGACTCAGATCTTGGTGACTCTTTCGAAGTCGATGATCTACATCGTGCCGATTTTGGCGATCGGCAGCATCGCATTCAGTGTTTGGTGGTCGCGCAACAAGAACACTGAGCGGGTTCGAAAGTTCCTAGACCCAATCAAGCTGAAGCTGCCAGTCTTCGGGTCACTGCTCAAGCGAATAGCGGTCGCGCGGTTCGCACGCAACTTCTCGAACATGATCGGTTCGGGTGTTCCCATCCTGCAGGCGCTCAACATCGTGGGCGAGACCTCCGGGAACTGGGTGATTGAAGACGCCCTGAAGAAGGTCGCTGAATCAGTGCGCCAAGGACAATCGATCTCCGGGCCCCTGCTGGCCCAACCTGTTTTCCCGCCGATGGTCACACAGATGATCGCGGTCGGTGAGGATGCCGGTTCCTTGGAGACGATGCTTGACAAGATCGCCGACTTCTACGACCAAGAGGTGGAATCGGCCACTGAGCAGCTCACTGCGGCCATCGAGCCACTCATGATCGCGTTCCTTGGCGTGGTGATCGGCGGGATGGTCGTCGCCCTCTACATGCCGATCTTCAGCATCGCCAGCGCCATCAAGTAGCCGGCGAGAACTTCAGATTTTCTTCACCGCGGCTCCGCGCCTATTGATTTCCGGCGGACTCGAAAGTACCCCTGATCTGGGGTCGGATGCGTGGGATATCACCCCCGCGCGGGGGATTCTGCCCTAGACACGGTCGCCAATACCATCAGGAACGGCTGGTCCGCAGGACCGGTTTCACTGTCACCCTACGGACAAGAATGGACAATCATGCGCAGCATGCTCACCGCGCTCGGCGACCGCCGGGCGGCATTGCAGAATGACGAAGAAGGACAGAAGGGCTTCACGCTCATCGAGCTCCTCGTCGTCGTCATCATCATCGGCATCCTGGCCGCTATCGCCATCCCGGTGTACCTCGGCATCCAGGGAAACGCTCAGGACAGCGCTACCAAGTCTGACCTCACTAACTGGAAGACCGGGGTGGTGGCAGCTCAGACGAGTAACAATGGGGTAGTTCCTGCCGACGCGGCCGCGGCCGGCGTCGTAGCAACGGATGGATCGTCCTCGCCCGTTTACGGAACGAACGGCACAACGAAGTTCTGCATCGCGGCCAAGAGCGTCTCAAACAAGATCTTCGTCATCACTGAAGCTGCGTCGGCCAAGGTTTCCGCTGCAACGTCGACTTCAGGGGCATGCGCCGCCACCACGGGACTGCCCACGTACTAACAGCTAACGTGCGCATGGCTGACGGCTCTGCGCACGCGAGTGGGGTCGGCGAACGCCGGCCCCACTCGCGCATTCCTCGAACCCGCACACCGAGCAGAGGACGGAGAGGCGATGCGATCATTTCTTGAACCCAACGAGCGAAGCGGCGATGCAGGCATCGGTATCGTCGAGATCCTGGTCGCGCTCATGGTGTTTGCTGTGCTCGCCGTAGGAATCGCCTACTCCCTCACTTACACCATGCGCATGACCCGCGACAATCAGGCCCGCCAGGTCGCCGTAAACCTCGCCTCCTCCGACATCGACAGCGTGCGGGCCGACGGCGATCCGTTTGACATCTTCTCTGATTCCTACGACGTGGCCATTCCCTCTGGCGACACGTACAAGGTGACGCGTGTCACGTCTTGGGTCACCCCCACCGGCAGTGACGCAACCTGTGGAACTTCCGGCGGCGCTCTTCAATACAAGCATGTGAGCGTCAGCGTCACATGGACGGGCATGCTCTCGTCGACGAATCCTGTCACCTCTGACACCCTGATCGCACCCAGTCGACGCATCAACGATCCGAGCAAGGGCACATTGCTGATCTCCGTGAAGGATGCTTCAGGCGGCGGTGCTCAAGGTGTCACCTTCGTTTCGACGCCAGCCCAAGCGACGACACCGACCGACGAAGACGGATGCAGCTTCCTCCTGCAGGTGGCGCCCGGCACATACACGATCAAGCTCAACACCGCGGGCTACATCGACTACGCACAGAACGCGAGCCCTTCGATCACTCGAACGGTGGCCGCCGGCTCCTCAGCGTCGTTCTCCTTCCAGTACGACCAGGCGGCCACGTACACCCTGGCGTACGCATCCAACTCGCCAGGGCCGGCAGCGAAGCTCCCGACGAATCTCGACACCACCTTCATCAATACCTACGGTTTGTGGCCGATGACGGCCGTCTCCAATCCCGCGAAGCTACACCCGTATCCCGTTGGTTATCAGGCCGTCGCTGGCAAGTATGTGCCTCAGACGCCGACAGTGGCCGGTTGTGAGTCTCCCGATCCAGAAGCCTGGGATCCGGTGGGCCCAGCATCGGCGCCCACTCTCGTTGGCACACGAGTACAGGCTCAGACGGCGGCTCCTGGCGGCTCAGCCAATCTGTCCGTGCCAATGGGAATCGTCAACGTTGCGGGTGGACCCGTCGCGAAGCTGGTCGCAGTAAGTGAGCCTGACACACCATTGACAGGGCAGCCCACCTGTGCCGATGTTGGCACGGCACCCGCGACACCTGCGATGACCTACCAGTTCGGAGCAGTCATCCCCGCGACCGGCTCCGTGAAAATCGCCCTTCCCTACGGGAGCTGGCGCTTGTTCTCGAATAGCGGTACGGACGCCAGCCCGGTTCTGCTGCCGATCCCGGCCCCGCGGGTCTCTCGTGTGACGAGCGGTTTCGGTCCAGACATCACCGGTCTCATCGCACTCGATCCGCGAGCTGCTCCATGATCGGCGCTCGGTTGGCGGGTGTCGGCCGCCGGTGCCCGAAATCGCCGGAGGCTGGACTTGGACTAGCCGAACTCATCGTCACGATCATGCTTGGGCTGCTCGTGTTGACGATGGTTGCGAGCCTGTACATAAGCACAGCCAAATCCGTGTACCAATCGCGCAACACGAACGAATCGACGGCGGGAGTCTCGAACGCCGTCAACGAGCTCAATCGCGTGATCAGATTCGGCACCGAGAACCCACGAGCGACTGTGAGCCAGCCGGATCCAGCCTTTCTGTCGGCCGAGCGAGAAGGTCTCACTCTCTACAGTGACGTCGATGTGGATGCATCGGTGAAGCCCGTCGGTGCTTACCCCAAGCCTCAGATCGTTCGCTTCGCAATCGACGCGACATCCCGCCAGCTCATCGAGTCGCGCTGGTCTGCGACGGCATCCGGCGAGTTCTGGACTTTCCCTAACTACCCGGGAACGGCGACGTCGAGCCGGAACCTCGGCGGAGTCTTTGCGCCCGGTACTACGACTCCGCTGTTCACCTACTACGACGCGAATGGGGCGGCCATCACGACGCCGGTTACCGGCAGTATGTCCACCGCACTGTTGAAGACTGTCGCATCGGTCAAGGTGACCGTGACGATGAGAGCCGCGAGCAATCCCAACGCGCCGTTCGTCACTGTGGTCAATACGATCACGATGCCCAACCTCGGACGGTCTGGAGTGGTGTCATGAATCGTCTACGTTCGGCTTCTCTTCGCCTGCGTGGCGATGAGGGCGGTGTCGCGCTCGTCGCCGTCATCGGTCTGTCGATGATCATGCTGATCCTGGTGACGACCGCGGTGAGCTTCAGCATCAGCGGGTACAAGAAAGCGCGCACCGACCAGAACTGGGATGCGGCTCTTGCGGCCGCATACGCCGGGGCCGATGAATACGGCAGCCGTCTGTCCAATGACAGCACCTACCAGAAGTACGGCAACCCGTTAGCGCCCTTCACTGTGGCGATGGGCAGCGCGAGCACCGTGAGCCTCCCGACCGGGGCCAACGCGAACCCGGCCTTCGGCCTCGGCACGGGTCCGAACACCTGGGCCGACATCGCGGGTTCGGCCAACCGAGCCTCATTCCGGTATGAGGTCGACAACTCGCGATACAGCTCAACGGGCGTGATTCGCATCCGTTCGACCGGCCGAGTGGGCCAGACGACGAGAAGCGTGATCGTCGACCTCAAGCAGAAGGGATTCATCGACTTCCTCTACTACACCGATCTGGAGGTCATGGATCCCCAGATCTCGAGCATGAACTGCATCAACGCATCGACCGGCAAGGTCGACTACGCGGTCATGAACGGCACAACGGACACGAAGCACGACACCGACTGTCAAGAGATCAACTTCGCCGCAGCGGACACCTTCTATGGTCCTGTTCAGTCGAACGACACCCTTCGCATCTGCGGTGCGCACTTCACCGGACAGGTGAAGAGCGCTGGAGTGCTGCCGTTCGTGAAGCCTTCTGGGTGCGCCGACGGCGTCTACGACATGGGCGCACCGACGGCCTCCGCTCCGTACGACTTCCCGCCGACGAACCAGCAGATGTCACGGGAAGCCAGGATCGATCTGCCCGAGGTCCCGCGACCGGGGTGCATGTACACAGGCCCGACGACCATCACCCTGACCGGTGACGGAAAGATGAACGTCGTCTCCCCATGGACGAAGTTCACCCAGCCTTCCTATACCGCGGGCATCAACAGTGCGAAGCCGGACTCGTGCGGAAAGATCAGCGACCTTCAGTCGACGGCAGGCGCGACGATCAACGTTCCAGATCAGAACCTCATCTGGGTCCAGAACGTTCCGACTTCGAGCACAGATCCCAACTACACGTCTTCGTCGTCCACTCCAAGCAATTTCAGCTGCACGGGGTCGGGTGCCACCTCCGGATGGACCTTCACGAGTAGCACCACCACCATTCAATATCCAGCGACCAACGAGGTCATTCCGCCGACATCGTCATCGACCGTGCCGGCGTATGCCTGTCGGAATGGCGACGTTTTCGTCAAGGGCACTCTCAAGGGGGCGTTGACGATCGCCGCTCAGAACTTCGTCTACGTCACCGGCGACATCGTCTACAAAGACCAGGCTGTCGATGTCTTGGGACTCGTCGGACAGAACGCCGTATGGGTGTGGAATCCGATGAAGAGTTCGACGAACTGCACGACCAACTCCGGTAGCCGGGCGACAAGTTGCGCCCCTCTTCTCACAGACACTTCTCGCACGATCCAAGCTGCGATCCTCTCCGTCGCCCATACGTTCCAGGTGCAGAACTACGAGGCTGCTCCTCAGAGGGGTTATCTGCGCGTGCTCGGCGCAATTTCGCAGAAGTATCGAGGCACCGTGTCCAAGGGGTCGACTGTTGTCGGAGGAGTGGCTGGCGTCTCGGATGGCTACGTGAAGGATTACCACTACGACACGCGCCTGCGCACCACCGCACCGCCGAAATTCCTCACGCCGACGTCGACGACCTACGGCGTCACGCGCTACACGGATGTCGCGGCCGCCTTCAAGGCGAGCGGGGCGAACGGCCCGTGAGCGACTTCTTCAACAGCCCGCTCCTGTGGGTCGTACTGATCGCGGCAGGCGTTTTCGGTCTGCTCATCGGGTCCTTCCTCAACGTCGTGGTTTACCGGGTGCCTAACGGGATGTCGATCGTCTCGCCTCCTAGCGCCTGCCCCACCTGCGGAAAAGGGATCCGAGGGTTCGACAACATCCCGGTGCTCTCGTGGTTGCTGCTTCGGGGTCGATGCAGGACGTGCCGCGAGCCGATCTCACCGCGCTACCCGCTTGTCGAGCTCGGAACAGGGCTTTTCTTCGTCGCCGTTGCGTTCTGGTTCGCCTACGCGGGCGCAGAATCCGGAGGATTGACGGCCAGCCGAGTGCTGCTCCTCGTCGCCTTCCTCTATCTGGCAGCCGTGAGCGTAGCGCTCGCGCTCATCGACATCGACACCCACCGACTGCCCAACGTCATAGTGCTGCCGAGCTACCTTGTGGCCGGCGTTCTACTCGGAGCGAGCGCGATCTTCGCGGGCGACGGCGGCGCTATTCTTCGCGCGGGCATCGCAATGGTGGTTCTGGCCGGTGCATACCTGCTCATGGCGCTCGCCTATCCGGGCGGCATGGGTCTCGGCGACGTGAAGCTCGCTGGCGTTCTCGGCCTCTACCTGGGTTACCTCGGCTGGGGCCAGGTGCTCGTCGGAGCCTTCGCCGCTTTCGTGCTCGGCGGAGTGTTCGCGCTGGGCCTCGTTGTGGCTCAGCGGGCGACGCGAAAGAGCGGCATCCCGTTCGGTCCGTGGATGCTGGCGGGGGCGTGGGTCGGCATCTTCTTCGGCGGCGCGATCTGGGACGGATACCTGAGCCTGATGGGACTGGCATGACCTTCAAACGTTCGACAACTGGTTGGGAGTGAACATGGCTAAGAGTGTCGTGGGAATCGACATCGGCAACGGGTCGATTCGAGCCGTGGAAGTGAGTGACCCGACCAAGCCTCGCCCGACAGTGCTCCGGTACGGCGAAATCGCGATCTCGGCCGAGGCGGCCAGTCGAGGCGAGATCGTGGAGCACAACAACGTGGGGGCGGCGCTGAAGTCGCTGTGGAGCAAGAGCGGCTTCCGTAGCAAGAATGTCGTACTCGGGATGGGCAATCACCGAGTGCTGGCTCGAGACCTGTCCATTCGCAAGATGCCTCTGAAGAGCATTCGCGAGGCGCTTCCCTTCGAGGTGCAGGACATCCTCCCCATTCCCGTTGCCGATGCGCTTCTCGACTTCTACCCGGTCTCCGAATCCATCGGGGAGCAGGGGCCGATGGTCAACGGCCTGCTCATCGCAGCGGTGAAGGAAGCGGTACTCGGCAACGTGAAGGCCACGCAGGTTGCTGGGTTGACGGCGCTGGATGTCGACCTGATCCCGTTCGCACTGTCCAGGGTTCTTCTGCCGCGCAATCGCTCGCACGACACCGTCGCCCTCATCGACCTCGGAGCGGATACCACGACCGTCGTCGTGTGCCGCAGCGGGGTTCCCCAGTTCGTGCGCATCATCCCCGCCGGTGGAAACACCATCACCGAGGCGCTGTCGGTCGGCTTGGAGATCAACCCACAGGAGGCCGAGACCATCAAGCGCGACC
This sequence comes from Rathayibacter sp. YIM 133350, assembly GCF_037404875.1. Lineage (NCBI taxonomy): Bacteria > Bacillati > Actinomycetota > Actinomycetes > Micrococcales > Microbacteriaceae > Rathayibacter > Rathayibacter sp. YIM 133350. The sequence continues at coordinate 155,639 of NZ_JBBELO010000022.1, read as the reverse complement.
TCGGGCTCGCCTTCTCGATCTCGACCATGGAGGAGAAGGCGGCCGTGGACATCATCTATCGCGTCGCAAGTGAGCAGCTCACGAGTCTGAGGAACACCATCGTCTACTACGCGAGTACCCGGCCCAGCGATCCGATCAGCGGAATCATGCTGACCGGGGGAGGGTCACTCCTCAAGGGATTCTCCGCTGCACTGTCGGATATGACGAAGCTTCCGGTGATGGTGCAGGATGCGTTCACGAACGTCACGATGAGTCGTTCCGTTGACGAGGGCGCTCTCAGGGCGCAGAGCCTTCGATACTCTGTCGCACTCGGCCTGGCGATGGGAAGTGCAGCATGACCAGCGGAAGCGTCGCGGGAGCCTCGGCTGCCGGTGGAATCAAGCGTGCCAAAGGGATGGGTGCTCACCGTCGGGCTGAGGCGCAGCGAACCAAGGAAGAACGGCTAGCTCGCAAGGTTGCTGCGCAGCAGGAGGCCAAAGCCGCTCGCGCAGCGGGAAAGACCGCCAAGAAGGCGGCTCCTGCAGACGCTGAGTCACTGTTCCAGACCTTCCAACCGAACGCCCGTCCCGATGCCGAGCGGAAGAACACGCCGGCTCCGAAGAGCCGCGAGGCGGCACCGCAGACCGCAGGTGGCGAACCGCGTGTAAGCCTCCTGCCGGTCGAAGTGCTCAAGGCGCGCAACGCCAAGGCAATACGGCGCAGGCTGAGGCTTGGAGTCATCGGGGTGGCTGCTGTTGTCGTGCTCGCGACGATCCTGGCAACGGCGTTCGCGATTCAGGCCCAGATGCAACTCACGGCAGCGCAGGAACGCACGACAGATCTGCTCGCGCAGCAGGCGACATTCAGCGACGTCAGGCAGGTTCAGCAGCAGGTCGAGCTGACACGGGCGGCGCAGCAAGTGGGCGGATCCACGGAGGTCGACTGGAAGGCGTATCTGGAGAGCGTGCGATCGACGCTTCCGGGAAGTGTCACGATCACGTCGGTCGACGTCGATTCGGCGTCCCCCATGGCCGTGTATTCGCAGCCCACCGAGCCCCTTCAGGGCGCGCGCATCGCGACACTCAGTTTCAGCGCCGAAAGCAGCACTCTTCCCGACGTGCCGACCTGGCTGACGTCGCTGGCACAACTGCCGGGATTTGCCGACGCGCTTCCTGACTCAGTGACGCTTGACGAGACAAGCGGCGTTTACACGGTGGCCATCACGATGCACGTGAACGACGCAGCTTTCACACACCGCTTCGACGAGAAGAAGGCCGAGTAATCATGGACCGTCACAGGCTGTGGGTCATCGCCTACATCGTCATCGCCGTCGCCGTCGTCGCGGGCGGTTGGTTCCTCGGCGTTCAACCCCAACTCGCCGCTGCTGGCGGGGCGATCGTCCAGCGTGCAGATATCGACGCCTCCAACGCCACACAGGAGAAGCTGATCGTTCAGCTGCAGAAAGACAAGGACGGCATCGACGCTCTCAAGGCAGACCTGGCGACCCTGTCCCAGTCAGTGCCCTTGGGCACTGGCGCGCCGGACTTCGTGAACCAACTGCATGCACTCGCCCAGTCGAGCAATGTCACGCTTTCGGCGTTCTCGGTAGCGGAACCGACGGCGTACGCACCCGCTGTACCCGATCCAGCAGCGGCAACCGCCGCGGCGGCTGCCTCTCCTGGGGCGACCCCGAGTCCGACGCCGACCCCGACGCCGGCAGCAACACCTGCGCCCACTCCGGCGGCTCCAACCCCGGGGATGCCCCCCGCGACGAACAGTCTCATCACCGCGAGCAACTTTGCCACGATGCAGGTCGACATCTCGGTGAAGGGCGATTACGCCAACGTCATGAACTTCGTGAGTGGACTTCAGACGGGGTCGCGCCTGTTCTTGGTGACCAGCCTGTCGACCAAGAAGTCCGATGGCGAGTCGGTGGATGGCACGATCTCCGGATTCATCTACGCTCTGGTCCCGCCTGCGGCACCGGCGGCACCAGCAGCAGCCGACGCGGCAGTTGCAGCGAAGTAGTGACTCCGGCCGCCGGATAGCAACCCCCGCACGCCTCCCGCTCCGGCGGGCGCCCCATTGCTACAGTGTGCAATGACTGGGCGCCCGCTGGGCGCGAGAGGAGAACGCCATGAGCACGACCGAGCCGAACGGCAAACGCGAACCGGCCGAGCCTGTTGACGCATCCGTCGACACGCCTGTGGTTGCAGATCCCGTCGTGGCCGAGCCCGTCGAGAGCGACCGCGCGGATGCCGTTCCCGTCGAGGCCGACCGCGCCGACGAGGTGCCGGCGCGGGACGCGGATGTTGCCGCCGACCGCCTCGAGGCCGATCGCGTCGACGCGGGGCGCCCCGCGGCCGTTCCGGTCGAGACGGCCGACGCATCCGTTGCCGATGACACCGTCGGCGACACCCGCTCCTACGAGCCCGTCGCAGCGGTAGACGAGCAGGTCGACGGCGTGCGTGTCGAGACCGTCGATGAGTCGCGGTATGTGGCTCCGGCTGAGGACCCGATCCCGGCGTCGGCTCCCGTCGAGACCACGGCGACCGAGCAGTACCCCGGTGCCTACGCCGCTCCCACGCCGAACGACGCCTACCCGGCGCAGCAGCCCACTCCTATCTATGTGCAGGCGCCGACGCCGCCCGTGAACAAGGGCAACCGCGGCTTCGGCATCCTCGTCGGCCTGCTCGCCACGCTCGCGTTCGCCGTCATCTACAGCGTTGTGTCGCTCGTCGTCGCGGGTGTCTACAACGGTGCGGATGCGATGAACTCCTTCGCGGACTTCCTCCCGCGCCCGGTGTTCTGGCTGCCGATCATCGGCTTCTTCGTCGCCTTCGCAATCGTCGCCGCGATCATCAACCGCGCCGGCTGGTGGTCCTGGGTGCTCGCCGGCTTCTTCGTGGGCGTCTTCGTGTACTTCACCTACATCGCGGCGGCCCTGCTCACGGTGCAGGCCTGGACGCTCACGCTCGAGGAGGCCAACCGGTTCCTGGCCAACCAGTGGACCTCGCCGCTGGCCATCGGCGCTGCCGTGATCGGCCGGGAGGTTCCGATCTGGTTCGGTGCGTGGATCTCGTCCCGTGGACGCAAGGTGACCGAGCGCAACGTCGCCGCGCGCCGCGAGTACGACCGCAAGATCGCGGAGGGCCCGGTGATCGAGCGCCCGTAGGGGGCGCGGTCCGAGCGCACGTCGCGGCGCTTCGACAGGCTCAGCGAACGCTCGTGGTGGGTGCCGCTGCAGGGCCGTGTTCGATGGGCCGGCGGTTCCGAGCGCACGTCGCGACGCTTCGACAGGCTCAGCGAACACGCGTGGTGAGTGCCGCTGTTGGGGTGCGGCGCGCGACGGGGTGATTGGTCCCTGAGCTTGTCGAAGGGACGTGCCGCGAGACGGGCGCGTAGGCTCGTCAGGGTGAACGCCTACCAGCGCTACGCCGTCGTGGTCGCCGCGTTCGCGACCGCCCTCTACCTCGCGCTCGTGGTCGCCGCGTTCGGCATGCTGAGCCTCATCACCGATCTCGAGGTCATCTCCGATCGGGATGCCGGGGCCTTCGTCGGCCCGACCATGGTGGGCATCACGGTGATCGGGGTGGCTCTCTCGATGGTGATGCTCGGCATCCGTCGCCCGCCGGCCCAGCAGCGCATCTATATCGGCCTGCCGATACTCGTCGGCCTGGGCGCCTACTTCGTCTACCTCATCGTCGGTGCCATCCTCGCGGTGGTCGGTGAGGGCGATCCGTTCGCCTTCGTGCTCTTTCTCGGAGGCCACCTCGGCGATCCGTTCGCCATCAGCATCGGCGTGCTCGCGATCCCCGTCGTGATCGCCTACGAAGCCACGCTCGTCGCCCGGGGGCACGGAGGGAGCCGGCCGCACTGGCCCTGGGAGCGCGACGAGGACTGACCCGCACGACGCCCCGTGTCTCCCGAACGAGGGGAAGGGCGCCGTCGCGCGCTCTGCATACACTTGTGCGGGGGATGGGAAGCGCTCCCCATCGACACGGTCGCCGCTGCACGCTTGACTGACTGGTCGATGACAGCGATCGCCGGCGACTGCGCCGGCGCAGGCGAGGAGCAGTAGTGAGTGTGACCCACGACCTCGACGACGAGATCGTGCCGGGTCTGCGACCGGATGGCACACCCGACCCCGACTACGCCGCCCGTCTGGGCCTGGTGGCCGCCACGCCGCTGCGTCGCTCTCTCGCCTTCGCGACGGATGCCGCCGTCTGGATCGCGCTCTCGATACCCGGACTGATCGCAGGCGTCCAACTGGTCTCCCTCTCGGGCGAGCTGGCGAACGGGAAGGTGTCCGCGGTGACACATGCCCTGAGCGGCATAGCCATTCCCGCGCTCATCAGCCTCGCCGCGACCACGGTGTTCGGTCTCGTGCAACTGCTTCTGCACGGCATGCGCGGAATCACCGTCGGCAAGGCGATCGCCGGCATCCGGTCGGTCAACGTCGCTCGATTCACCGCTCCCGGATTCTGGCGCGTTCTGCTGCGCGTGCTCGTGCTGTACGCCTCGCAACTGGTGCTTCCGCTCATCGGCCCCGCCGTACTGTTCGCGTCGAGCTTCTGGGACGACGAGCACCGCGGGCGCAGCTGGCTCGACCGCATCGGCCGCACGTGGGTCGTTCGCACGCGCGGTGGCCTCGATCCCTTCGACACCCGGGCGATGCGCCAGGCCAAGCGCGCCCTCGACGCCCCGGTGCGCACGGCCGCGACGCCGCTGCCCTCGCTCGCCACCGGAGCCGGCGCGACCCCGTTCGCGCCCGGGCCGCGGCTTCCCGCCGGCGTCATCGGCGCCGCGGCGACGGATGCGGCGGCCGACGACTGGCAGCCGCCGGCGTTCTCGGGCGCCGATGCGCGCACAGACTCGGCGCCGGTCGCCCCCTCCGCCAACCCGCCGGCGGCCGAGGTCGCAACACCGGGCTCACCCGCGGTCGAGGCACGGGAACGGCGCACCGCGGTCGCCCCCGCCCGCACCGCGACGACTGCGACGACCGCGACGCCGATCACCGCCGCCACCCTCACCTTCGACGACGGCACCCGCCTGCGCGTGAGCGGCGACGGAGTCATGGGTCGCAACCCCGAAGCCCGCGCCGGCGAGCGCATACGTCACGCCATTCCGGTCGATGACCCCTCGATGCGCATCTCGAAGACGCATGTGAGTTTCGGCATCGACGCCCAGGGGTTCTGGGTGAGCGATCGGGGTTCCACGAACGGCACCCTGCTCGCGACCGTCGGCGACGAGCCGCACGAGATCGTGGCAGGTGAACGCGTCCACGTGCCGTGGGGCGCCTCGGTGCAGATCGGTGGGCGCAGCTTCAGCGTCGCCCCCGCGGAAGGTGATGCATGAAGGTCAAGCTCGCGCTCAAACGGCAGTCGGGGTCGCCGGTCGACATCGTCGTCACCGCCGACTCGACCGCCACGGTCGAGGATGTCGCGCGTGCGATCGCCCGCAACGACCCCGCCGCGCCGGTGCTGGCCTCGGCTCCGGGCATGCGCCTCACGCTCACTGTCGCGCCGCCGACGGGCGACGCGCCCACCACGCTCGACCCCGACCACGTCTTCAGCGAGAGCGCGATCGGCTCCGGATTCAACGCCACCGTCGTTCCGCACACCGGCCGGGTGGGCTCGCACGCCGGAGCGGCTCCGGCGGCCGCCGAGCTGCGCATCCACAACGGTCCGGATGCGGGGCGCACCATCGCGCTTGCGGCGGGCAACAGCGTGCTCGGGCGCGGGGCAGACGCCGACGTCGTGATCGACGACCCGCTCATCTCGAAGAAGCACGCCCGCATCGAGACGGCCGCCGGCGGCATCGAGATCGTCGACCTCAACTCGGCCAACGGGATCGTCGTCGATGGAACGCTCGTTCAGCGCCTGCGTGTGATTCCCGGCCAGCGGCTGCTGCTCGGCGACACCGAGGTCTCGCTCGTTCCCCTGGCCGGGGCCGGCGGGGAGAGCGACCCCGTGCTCGAGCGCGGCGGCGGGCTGCTGTTCAACCGCTCGCCGCGGGTCGAGATCCGGTACAACGGCACCGAGTACCCGCATCCGGCCATCCCGTCGGAGGCGACACCGCGGCTGTTCCCGTGGGCGATGATCGTCACGCCGATCCTGCTCGGCATGGTGATGTTCGGCATCACCCAACGCGCGAGCGCGCTGCTCGTTGTCTTCGCGTCGCCGCTCATGATGCTCGGCAACCTCATCGGGCAACGCACCCAGACGGGCAAGAAGCTGCAGCGCGAGGTCGAGACCTTCGAGACGCAGCTCGAGCGGCTCGAAGACGAGCTCACCGAACAGCGTGCCGTGGAGCACGAACGCCGCCACGAGGAGGCGCCGGCCGTCGCGACGGTCTACGAGCAGGCGATGCGCCTCGGCCCGCTGCTCTGGACGCGCCGCCCCGAGCACTGGAACTTCCTCTCGCTGCGCCTCGGCACCGGCCGAGCGCCCAGCCGCAACAGCATCCGGGTTAACGAGAACAACAACGGCATTCCGCGCTACACCCGCCAGGTGGAGAAGCTCACCGAGGCGTTCCGTTCCATCGACGACGTGCCGATCACCGAGCACTTGCAGCTCTCGGGTGCGCTCGGCATCGCCGCCCCGAAGCCGCTCGCCGCCGACATCGTGCGCGGCCTCGCGGTGCAGCTCTTCGGAACGCACGCGCCCAACGAGATCATCACCGCCGCCATCGTCGACCCCGGCTGGACCCGCGAGCTCGAGTGGATCAAGTGGCTGCCGCACACGACGAGCCCCAAGTCGCCGGTGGCCGACTTCGCCCTCGCCGACAACCAGCCGGCGGGCACGCGCCTGCTCAGCGCATTGGAAGAGATCATCCTCGAGCGGCTGAGCGGCACGCCTACCCGGCGTGGTCCCCTGCGCGACGTGGACACCTCGATCGCACTCGGCGGCCAGGTGGGGGAGGCGACCGAGTCGGGCTCCTCGCCCGATGGCGACATGGCCCTCGTGCTGTTCGTCTCCGCGGACCCGCCGGTCGACCGGCCGCGATTGACCCAGCTCATCGAGCGGGGAGCGGATGCGGGCATCTACACGATCTTCCTCAGCCCGTCGGTCGAGGCGCTGCCCGCCGCCTGTCGCACCTTCATCGACGCCACCGCCGGTATGGATGCCGCCCGTGTCGGCTATGTGCGCGCGGGTCAGACCTACGAGCCGATCACCCTCGAGGGCGTCTCGGCGGGTTATGCCGACATGTTCGCCCGGCGCCTCGCCCCGGTGATCGACGCGAGCGCGGTCGCACAGGACTCGTCCGACCTACCCGGCAGCGTCTCGATGCTCGGACTCATCGGCCACGAGCTCGCCGATCAGCCCGCCGCCGTTCTCGAGCGCTGGCGGCAGAACAACTCCGTGCTCGACCGCTCCGGCATCCCGCTGCCCCGGATGCGGCGGGCCGGCACGCTGCGGGCATTCGTCGGCCAAGGGGCGGCCAACGCGATGTCGCTCGACCTGCGCACCCAGGGTCCGCACGCCCTCGTCGGTGGAACAACCGGTGCCGGCAAGTCCGAATTCCTGCAGGCGTGGGTGCTCGGCATGGCCGCCGAGTACAGCCCCGACCGCGTCACCTTCCTGTTCGTGGACTACAAGGGCGGCTCGGCCTTCGCCGACTGCGTCGAGCTGCCGCACTGCGTCGGGCTCGTCACAGACCTGAGCCCGCACCTCGTGCGACGGGCGCTCACGAGCCTGCGCGCCGAGCTGCACCACCGCGAGCACCTTTTCAACCGCAAGAAGGCCAAAGACCTGCTCGAACTCGAGAAGCGCCGCGACCCCGAGACGCCGCCGGCGCTCGTGCTGGTGATCGACGAGTTCGCCGCACTGGCCGGCGAGGTTCCCGAGTTCGTCGATGGGGTCGTCGACATCGCCCAGCGCGGGCGTTCGCTCGGCATCCACCTCATCATGGCCACACAGCGGCCGGCCGGTGTGATCAAGGACAACCTGCGCGCCAACACCAACCTGCGCGTCGCCCTGCGCATGGCCGACGAGTCCGACTCCAACGACGTCGTCGGCGAGCCGGTCGCCGCCGGATTCGATCCTGCCCTTCCCGGACGCGGCATCGCGAAGACCGGGCCAGGGCGGCTCGTGCCGTTCCAGTCCGCCTATGCCGGTGGCTGGTCGGAGGCCGCCGTGCAGAGTGCCGATGTCACGGTGAGCGAGCTGCGCTTCGGCCCCTCGGTGCAATGGGAGCGGGATGCGGGCCCCGAGTCGGACGCGCACGATGAAGACCTCGGGCCCAACGACCAGAAGCGCATGGTGCGCAGCTTCATCGCTGCGGCGACCGAGGCGCGAATCCCCGCACCGCGACGCCCCTGGCTCGATGATCTGCCCGCGAGCGTCGACATCCTCGACCTGCCCGCGGAGGGCGACGTGGCCATCACCCTCGGCCTGGCCGACCTGCCCGCGCGGCAGCGCCAGGAGGCGATGACCTTCCAGCCCGACCGCGACGGATCGATGCTGGTCTATGGAACGAGCGGTTCGGGCAAGTCCACGATCCTGCGCACCATCGCCGTCGCGGCCGGGCTGCGCCCCGACCTCGGCTCTGTCGAGGTGTACGGCCTCGACTTCGGTTCCGGCGCCCTGCGGTCCATCGAGTCGCTTCCGCACGTCGGGTCCGTCATCGGGGGTGACGACGGCCAGCGCGTGCAGCGACTGCTGCGTCAGCTCTCCGGCGTGCTCGACGAACGCGGCCGCCGCTTCAGCGAGGCCAACGCCGCGAGCCTGTCGGAGTTCCGCCGCCTGACCGGTTCGACCGAGCCGCGCATCCTTTTGCTGCTGGACGGCTTCGGTCCGTTCAAGGCCGACTGGGATTCGACGACGGCTCGACTGCCGTTCTACAACGCGTTCATGCGTATCCTCGCCGAGGGGCGCCCGCTCGGCGTGCACGTCGTCGCCACGGCGGATCGCGCCGGTGCCGTGCCGACCGCGGTGAGTGCGAACATCACGAAGCGCGTCGTTCTGCGCATGTCGGAGGAGTCGGCCTACCAGGTTCTCGGAGTCGCGAAAGACGTACTGTCGGATCGATCGGTTCCGGGTCGCGCCGTCGTCGAGGGCCTCGAGACGCAGCTCGCCGTTCCCGGAGGCACTCCCAACGTGGCCGAGCAGTCCACCGCGATCGACGCGATCGCCGCGCGGCTGCGCGCCGCCGGTGCGCGGGAGGTGCCCGAGATCGGGGCGCTTCCCACCGAGTACTCCGCGTCAGAGCTGCCCGCTTCCGCCGGCGGAGAGCCCGTGCTCGGCATCGCCGACGACACGCTCGCGGCGATCGGCTTCGAGCCCGTCGGCACCTTCGCCGTCACCGGTCCGCCGCAGAGCGGCAAGACCACGGCGATGCGGTCGCTCGTCGAGGCCGTCATGCGGTTCGACCCCAGCGTGCGGCTGTTCCACATCGCCGGCCGCCGCGCCCAGTTGACGGATGCCGCGCCCTGGATGCGATCAGCGACCACCTTCGCCGAGGTGAAGGAGCTGGCGAAGGAGCTCGCCGAGGTCGTCGGCGACGACAGCATCCCGGGCCGCATCATGGTCGTCATCGAGGGGGTGACCCAGTTCGCCGACACCGAGGCCGAGCGCCCGCTCAAGGAGCTCTTCCAGGCCATCAACCGCAGCGAGCACTTCCTCGTCGGCGATGCGGACGTGGCGAACCTCTCGAGCGGCTTCGGATTCATCGGCGACTTCAAGGCGGGCCGACGTGGCATCGCCCTGAAGCCGGATGCCTTCGACGGCGACTCGGTGTTCAAGACGCCGTTCCCGAAGGTCAAGCGCTCCGACTTCCCCGAAGGGCGCGGAATCTTCGTGCAGAACGGGCGCGTCACCACCGTGCAGCTGCCGTTGGTGGACGGTGCCAGATGAGCCGCTGGGTGGGTATGGGGATCTCTCCCCATCGCGGTCGCCGCGAGGCCCGGATTAGGTTGAGGGAGATCGGATGAGCAGGGGAGGAGACCAATGTCAGACGTACTGATCAGCTTTTCGGTGCTGAACCAGCTCAACGGTTCGTTGAAGCAGATTCTCGTGGAGCTCGAAGAGGCGGAGGAGCGCGAGGGCGACCTGCAGGACGCCATCGGCCGGCCCTGCGGCCGCGACAAGCTGCGTGATCGCGCGCACGACTTCGAGGGCAGCTGGGACGACAAGCGCTCCAAGCTCAAGGAGGACCTGGGCAAGGTGCAGCAGCACGTCGAGCAGGCGGGCCAGGGTTGGCAGGACTGGGACACGAAGGCCGCGAACAGCCTCAAGGTCGATGCGGATGCCGCATCCAAGCTTCCGAAGAAGAACTGAGGGAAGAACACGTGGACACGTCACCCAAGGGTCGCGAGATCGAGTGGATCGAAGGCAATGCGTCCGACATCATCTCTCGCGGCAACCAGATCCACAGCCTCGGCGAGCAGATGATCGGCTCGGCCGGCATTCTCGAGGCCATCCATGACGGCGCCTCGGGCATGAAGGGACTCTCGCTCGACAAGATCCGCGAGGTCGTCGGCGATGTCTTCAACGACCTTCGTGCGGCGGGGAAGCTCTACGGGCCCTCCGGCGAAGCGATCCGTAACTACGGCAGCGCACTCGCGGAAGTACAGACAGGGCTGCGCGGAATCATCGACGACGCCGAGGACTACTGGCACAAGTACTCCTCCGCGCAGGCGCATTGGAACGAGCTCGACAAGAAGGCCCACGCCCCGCAGACGCCGCCGCCGGCTGGTCAGACAGGCAAGACGCCCGAGCAGACCCAGCTCGATCACGACCTCTCCAGCGCCGACACGCAACGTGATCACTACAAGGCCCTCTTCGACGCCGAGGGCGAGAAGTACGACGCGAAGTGGGACACCTGGGACGAGGCGTTCGAGAGCGCCGCGTCCAAGATCAGCGATGCCATGGAGTCCGGCATCCACGACCACTGGAATGACAACCTGGCGGGCTTCGTCGAGGTGGCTCTCAAGGTGCTCGCCTACGTCGGACTGGTGCTCGCCGTGCTCGCGCTGGTCATCGGCGGCCCGATCATCGCAGCACTCGCGACGATCGTCGCCATCCTCACGCTCATCGGCACGATCTACCAGATGACCCAGCATCGCGCCGACGGCGTCGACCTGGCTTGGGCCATCGTCGGGGTAATCCCGTTCGCCAAGTTCGCGAAGTTCGCCGAGGGCGGCGCCGTCGGAGCCAAGGCCGTCGGCAAGGGCTTCGTGGCGGCGGACGACTTCGCCGAGGGCTGGGGCCAGGTGAGGAACGGCTGGTCGGCCGCCCGTACCGCGTTCAACGGCGGAAGCGGCCTCGCCCACTTCACCGGTGGAGCGAGCGGGCTCTGGAGCGGGGTGCGGTCGGGATTCTCGACGACCGTCACCGGCCAGAACATCCTCGCGCGGTACATGGGCCTAGCGGACGCCGGCAAGTTCGCCGACCTCGGCAGCTCAGTGGCATCCACCCGGAATCTCGCGACCGCCGAGGTCATCCTCGGCCACGTCGGCGAGGTGAACGTGAAGACGACCGTGGCGAACATCGTGAGCATGGCCGACCTCATGAGTGACGACGGACCTGACGTCGAGACGTGGGAGAAGGAGCTGGCGTCGACGCGGTGACCGATAAGGTGGTCTGCGTTGTGCGCTCATCGCATCGGGGGAGGGCCGCGTGTCTTTGAAGGACGAACTGCTCGGACGGGCGGTGCCGGGCTTCGGAATCGTGCTGCCGGCCGGCTGGGAGGAATTCCGGCCGGATGCGCAGGCGGAGGCCGCGTTGGTGGCCCGCGCGGGCGCGCGACTCAAGCCGGCGCATCGCCCAGACCTGTATGGCCAACTTCGCGCTCAGTTGCATCGTGCCATGGAGGACCTGCGTCGGCGGGACGGCATCGCGCTGTACCTGCAGACCGACGCACCGGAAGGGCTTGTCATGCCCATGAGCATCACGGCAACCCGCGTAAGGGCGCAGCCGGGAATGAGCCTCGACAGCCAGGTCGTCTCCCTCATCCGTGACCACGGTGCGCACCCCCTGGGCGGTGACTCCTCGATGCTGCGCTGGGAGAAGGACGACGTGCAGACCATCGGAGCGGATCGGGCGGCGACCCACACTCTCGCCTACCTCACTCCGGTACCGGGCTCGGCCCGACGCGAAGCCGTGCAGTTCACGACGGTCATCGCGCATCCCATCGACATCTCCCCGGAGGACGACGTGGTGCGCAGCCTCACAGCGGTCTCGGACACGATCATCTCGACCTTCCAGTGGGTGCCGGCATGATCATCGAGCTGCTGACCCCGGATGCCAGCTGGAGCGTGCTTCCGCGGGAGTTCCCGACTCCCGACGGCCTCGACCATGACGAGTGGATCGGCGCGGTCAGCGCCCTCTATGCCGGCAGTCCCGCCGGTTCTGCTGCGGCGGATGCGGGCGAGCTGCGTGAGCTGTTCGACGCCGCGCGCGGCCAGATTCTGCCCGGAGATCTTCACACGCTCCTCTTCCGCCCGCTCGAGGTTCCCGCGATCGCCATCATCCATGTCGAAGTGCTCGCCTCGGATGCCGTGGACTCCCGATCCCTCGACTGGGCGCTCATCCCCACGGTCGACCTCGCCCTGCCACCCATCGTCGAAGACGTCGAATCGCCCGAGCTCGGCCGGGGCAGGAAGGGTGCCTTCATCGTCGCCGACCGCTTCGCCGACGACGTGACCGCGGGTGGTCTGAGCTATGCATTCCCCACCCGGCATGGAGTGGTGCACGTCTTCAGCAGCCCGAGCACGCCGACCATCATCGGCCTGCTCGAGGCCGAGCTCGATGAGATCGTCAACACCATCCGTATCCGCGAATCCCCCGCAGGCCAGACCGCGGACGAAGAGCCGCGTACCGAGGATTCGACACGATGAGCGCCGATCCGTCGCAGCCTGCGCTGGCCTCCGTGCAGGTCGCGGGCACCGTCGACCGCTCACCTGAGGCGATGGCCGCCCTCGAACGTCGCGCACTTCTGTCGGCCCCCGAGGCGGTTCCCGCGATCGACGCCCTGGTGGACGCCTTCCGGCGCCGGCTGGGCGAGATCGACGCACGCCTCGACGCGACGGCGACCCTCGCCGAGCTGCGACGACGCTCCGATCCGCCGCTCTCGCCGCGCGGGAGAATCATCCGCTCCATCGCAGGCTTCCTCCTGCTGATCGTGCCCGTCCTCGCGCTGGCCCTGCTCGTCGTACGCCGTGCGGTTCCGCTCGATACCGCCCTCGTCGCATCCGCCGTTCTCATGGTCGTGGCCGCGGTCATCGCCCTCGTGATGGCCATCCTGTCCGTGCGCGAGGTGCATCTCGTGCGCTTCGGCACCAATTACCTCGTGGGCACAGCCGTGGTCGCCGCCCTCGAGGCGATCGCCGCGGTCGGACTTCCGGCGTGGAACCCCCGGCTGGCCGGCGAGAGTCCCGGTGCGCCCATCGCCGTGAACGTCGTGGCCGCCGTCGTCGTGGTCGGCTCGTGCCTCGTCATACGGCAACGGTCGAGCTCCCGCGCACGGCAGGTGGCGGCTGCGACGAGCGACCTCGAACCCCGCGTCGCCGACATCGTCGAGGAGGTCGACCGGGCGCGCTCCGAAGCCCTGACGGCACTCGGGGCGCTTCCGACGGATGCCGCCACGGCGGCCGCGCTCGCCGATCGGAACGCGGCAGTCGCCGCCCTCGTCAAGCGGTACCTTCTGGTCGCGGCCGACGGAGCGGCCCTGGAGGCGATGCCTCTGGGGGCGTTCCAGCTGATGCCCGGTTACCTTGCGATCGTCGATGGAGCGCGTCGTTAGCCCTTCCGCGCGGATGGCCGGAGAACTCCGACGCGGCCGTGAACCTGCGTCGCTGGCGGAGCTGCCGGAGGCGGCCTCATGAGCGCTGATCGGCCGCAGAGTCCCGCGGGGCTCTCACCCGCCGTTCGAGAGGCCATCGCGCGAGGCGTGCAGGCGATGCCCGAACGGCTCACCGCACACGAGGCGGCCCGTGCCGTGCGGCAACTCGCCATCATCTCCACCAACCCCGAGGCGGCAGCCAGTCTTCCGGTCGTGTTGCGCACCGCTCGAGAAGCAGAGGGCGAGCGCGGGCCTGTCGAGTCGGATGCCGCCAAGCCGTCGGTCTCGCGTGCATACAGCTGGTGGAGCGTGATCGCGTTCACACTGGCGCTGATCGCACCGGCCCTCGTGCTCGCGGGGCTCGTCTCTTCTTCGGCGCCCGACCCGGTCGCGATGGCGCTCGCCTCCGGTGTCGCCATGGCGATCGCGCTGGGGCTGTTCGTGTGGCTGGAGCCCCTGCGCACCTCCAGCCCCTTTTATCGCGGTGGCAATTTCGCCGGTGGCCTCTTCGTCTTCTACGCCGTGTTGTGGGCGATCGCCGCGCTCGTCGTGCTCGGCCGATTCGACGAACTCCAGGGAAACGGGGGCGCGGTCGCCGGGCTCGTGCTTCAGGTGCTCGCGGCGATCGGCTGCGGCGTGCTGTCGGTTTTCGCCATCCGTCACGATCGACGGCGACCGCGCTGGACCAGGGTCGGCGAGTCTGTGCATCCGACGACCGACGCGGGTACGGACGCCTCCGACGCCGACCTCGGTGTACAGGGCCGGCTCGATGACTGGCGTCGTCACGTGTGGAACGTGAGCTCGGCGGCCGAGCGCGCCGCTGTGCGCGCCGCCGAAAGCGAGGCGCTGCGCCTGCAGCTCGAGCGCGGGCAGCTCACGGGGGAGCAGGTGCGGGCCACCGAGCAGTTGCTGCAGGGCGCAGCCGAACCGCGCTGAGCCTACCGCCCCGTATGTGGGTACCTCTCCCCATTGGCCGATCGTGGCGGCCCTCGATAGCGTGAAGCCAGGTGGTCCGAGGGGGCCGATCCGAGAAGAGTAAGGAAGGTTCAGGACTATGGCAGATTTCGGAGCGTCATACGCCGAGATGGAGGCGATGTCGAACAAGCTGAGCGCTGCTCGCGACGACATCCAGGGCCAGCTCGACCAGCTCAAGAGCGCCGTCGACGACCTGCTCGGCAACGACTTCAAGACGCAGCACGCGTCGGGCAAGTTCGGCCAGGGCTACGAGGAGCTGACGACGGGGCTGAAGACGGCCACGGATGGCATCGGCGACATGGGCGAATCGCTTCGCGGCATGATGCAGGCCATTCAGGACCTCGACCAGCAGCTCGCCGGCGGCTGATCAGCCGGTCGCAATGGCGATCAAGGGGGAAGGGCGCAGGCGCCCTTCCCCCTTCGCCGTTCAACGAAGAGGTGCCGACTTGCCACTTTTTGTGGCTCGGGGGCGCTCGGAACCCGCAAAAAGTGGCGAGTCAACCTCGCTGTGCCGGTACGGTGATCACGTGGAAGGCTCGATCGAAGCCCGTGTGAGCCACGAAGTCGACAACTGGCTGCGGTGGCTGCCGCGCTGGCGGCCCGGAACGCATCGCTCGCGTACCCGGCTGTGCCGGCGCTGCTTCGGCTCGCCCATCGTGGCCGCGGCGGGGCTCGCGACCGACGTACCGCACGCCGTGCAGCACGCCCTCACGATGCGCATGAAGCTCATCATCGACGCGGCGGTGGATGACTACACCGACCGCAACCTGCCCTTGCTGCGCCGAGAGATCGAACTCTCCGAGCAGCGCAAGGCGCAACGACCGTACCGCCCGGCGGATGGGCTCGCCCCCGAGGCGACCGGGCTGGAGCTGGATCCCGAGCCCGAGCCCGACGCCCCCTATCTCTTCACCCTGGGCGAACTGGCCAGCCAGACCGCGGCCGAAAGCGCGCCGCTGCCTCCCGAGCCGCTGACCGAGCGCGAGAAGGAGGCCATCCGGGCTGAGGTGAAGCTCGCGGACGAGTACGCCCGCCAGATCGGCAAGCGCGTGTGCACCGAGCTCAGCCACCACCGGGCGCGCATCGAGCGGGCGGTCTCCGACATCGTCGAGCCGCAGATCGCGCAGCTGCTCGCCGACCTCGACCGCGAACTGGACTCCCCCCTCTGGCCCGGTTTCTAGCCTGCGGGTCGTTGGCGGCAGCGGCGGAATAGGGGAGCGCCGCAACGCGTTACAACCACCGATGGACGTTGTGGCTCCGGATGCTGTGCAGCAGCTGATGAGGGCCGCATCCGTTTGACCGGCGACATGCGGCCAGCTAGAGTTGTTCAGGTGTGCGCTCTGAGCGCGCTTGAACCGTGCCCTGCGACAAGCTCAAGGGGTCGCACGGAACCGGCTTGAACGGAAACCACACTGTCAGGGCGCTTTTGCGAGTCGCCCCCACGGCATACCCACCACACAACTTCAGCGCTTCTCTGTGCTGACGGTGGGTCGTGATGACACATCATCAACGCTGTCACCGTGCAGCACAACAAGGAGAAACAGTGCCAACCATTCAGCAGTTGGTCCGCAAGGGGCGCTCGCCGAAGGTCACCAAGACCAAGGCTCCCGCCCTGAAGGCCAACCCCCAGCAGCGCGGCGTCTGCACGCGCGTCTACACCACGACCCCGAAGAAGCCGAACTCGGCTCTGCGCAAGGTCGCTCGTGTCAAGCTCTCGAACGGTACCGAGGTCACGGCCTACATCCCCGGTGAGGGCCACAACCTGCAGGAGCACTCGATGGTGCTCGTGCGCGGCGGTCGTGTGAAGGACCTCCCCGGCGTGCGCTACAAGATCGTGCGCGGCGCCCTCGACACCCAGGCGGTCAAGAACCGTAAGCAAGCGCGTAGCCGCTACGGAGCGAAGATGGACAAGAAGTAATGCCTCGTAAAGGACCCGCGCCCAAGCGCCCCGTCGTCGCAGACCCGGTCTACGGCGCGCCGATCGTCAGCCAGCTCGTCAACAAGATCCTGAAGGACGGCAAGAAGGGCCTCGCCGAGCACATCGTGTACGACGCGCTCGAGGCCGTCTCGTCCAAGAACGGTCAGGATGCTGTCGTCACCCTGAAGAAGGCGCTCGACAACGTGCGCCCCACGCTCGAGGTGCGCTCGCGCCGCGTCGGCGGTTCCACCTACCAGGTGCCCGTCGAGGTCAAGCCGCACCGCGCGAACACCCTGGCACTGCGCTGGCTCACCAGCTACGCCAAGGCCCGCCGCGAGAAGACCATGACCGAGCGTCTCACCAACGAGATCCTCGACGCCTCGAACGGCCTGGGAGCCGCGGTCAAGCGCCGCGAAGACACCCACAAGATGGCCGAGTCGAACAAGGCATTCGCCCACTACCGCTGGTAGTCGGCAAGCGAGCGCTCGGTCCCGTCCGGCCCTTCGACATGCTCAGGGACCGGATGGTCCCGAGCGCTCGCCCCTGATTTTCACCACTACATCTCTCCCGGAGGAACCCTGTGGCACTCGACGTGCTCACGGACCTGAAGAAGGTCCGCAACATCGGCATCATGGCCCACATCGATGCCGGCAAGACCACCACCACCGAGCGCATCCTGTTCTACACGGGTATCACCCACAAGATCGGCGAGACGCACGACGGTGCTTCGCAGATGGACTGGATGGCCCAAGAGCAGGAGCGTGGCATCACGATCACCTCTGCTGCCACCACGTGCTTCTGGAACGGCACCCAGATCAACATCATCGACACCCCCGGACACGTCGACTTCACCGTCGAGGTGGAGCGCTCGCTCCGCGTGCTCGATGGCGCCGTCGCCGTCTTCGACGGCAAGGAGGGCGTCGAGCCCCAGTCCGAGACGGTGTGGCGTCAGGCCGACAAGTACGACGTTCCCCGCATCTGCTTCGTCAACAAGATGGACAAGCTGGGCGCCGACTTCTACTTCACGGTCGACACCATCATCAAGCGCCTCGGCGCCAAGCCCCTCGTGCTCCAGCTGCCGATCGGCTCTGAGAGCGACTTCGAGGGCGTCGTCGACCTCGTCGAGATGCGCGCACTCACGTGGCGCGGCGACGCGAAGGGTGACGTCGAGATGGGCGCCAAGTACGCCGTCGAGGAGATCCCCGCCGATCTCGTCGAGAAGGCGAACGAGTACCGTCAGGTGCTGCTCGAGACCGTCGCCGAGACGAGCGACGAGCTGCTCGAGAAGTTCTTCGGCGGCGAGGAGCTCACGGTCGCCGAGATCAAGGGCGCCATCCGCAAGCTCACCGTCAACAGCGAGATCTACCCCGTGCTGTGCGGCTCGGCCTTCAAGAACCGCGGCGTGCAGCCGATGCTGGACGCCGTCGTTGACTACCTCCCCAGCCCGCTCGACGTTCCGGCCATCGAGGCCCACGACGTGCGCGACGAGGAGAAGGTCATCGAGCGTCACGCCGACGCCGACGAGCCCTTCGCGGCGCTCGCGTTCAAGGTCGTCACGCACCCGTTCTTCGGTCGTCTGACCTACGTGCGCGTCTACTCGGGTCGTCTTGACTCGGGTGCCCAGGTGATCAACTCCACCAAGGGCAAGAAGGAGCGCATCGGCAAGATCTTCCAGATGCACGCCAACAAGGAGAACCCGGTCGACTTCGTGACCGCGGGCCACATCTACGCGGTGATCGGCCTGAAGGACACCACGACCGGCGACACCCTGAGCGACCCGGGCAACCAGGTCGTGCTGGAGTCGATGACCTTCCCCGAGCCCGTCATCGAGGTCGCCATCGAGCCCAAGACCAAGGCCGACCAGGAGAAGCTGGGCACCGCGATCCAGAAGCTCGCCGAGGAGGACCCGACCTTCCGCACCGAGCAGAACTCCGAGACCGGCCAGACGGTCATCAAGGGAATGGGCGAGCTTCACCTCGACATCCTCGTCGACCGCATGAAGCGCGAGTTCAAGGTCGAGGCGAACGTCGGAAAGCCGCAGGTGGCCTACCGCGAGACGATCAAGAAGGCCGTCGAGCGTCACGACTACACGCACAAGAAGCAGACCGGTGGTTCCGGCCAGTTCGCGAAGATCCAGTTCGCCCTCGAGCCCCTCGAGATCACGGCTGACAAGGTCTACGAGTTCCAGAACAAGGTCACCGGCGGTCGCATCCCCCGTGAGTACATTCCGTCGGTCGACGCCGGCTTCCAGGACGCCATGCAGTACGGCATCCTCGCCGGTTACCCGATGGTGGGCGTCAAGGCGAGCTTGCTCGACGGCGCCGCGCACGACGTCGACTCCTCGGAGATGGCGTTCAAGATCGCCGGATCGATGGGCTTCAAGGAAGCCGCTCGCAAGGCGAACCCGGTTCTGCTCGAGCCGCTCATGTCTGTCGAGGTGCGCACCCCTGAGGAATACATGGGTGACGTCATCGGCGACCTGAACTCGCGTCGCGGTCAGATCCAGTCCATGGAGGACGCAAGCGGTGTGAAGGTCATTCGCGCCAACGTTCCGCTGTCGGAGATGTTCGGCTACATCGGCGACCTGCGCTCGAAGACCTCGGGCCGCGCCGTGTACTCGATGACCTTCGAGAGCTACGCGGAGGTTCCGAAGGCTGTCGCCGACGAGATCGTCCAGAAGAACAAGGGCGAATAGCCCGTCTCAGCACGAACCTCCGGGTTCGCGTAACATAACAAAACAAACCCCCGTAGAAACCGGTCACAAGCCCGTGCCCGAAACTTCTACTCGTCAGTCCTGAGGAGGACCCACAGTGGCTAAGGCCAAGTTCGAGCGGACCAAGCCGCACGTCAACATCGGAACGATCGGTCACGTCGACCACGGCAAGACCACGCTCACCGCAG
This sequence comes from Rathayibacter sp. YIM 133350, assembly GCF_037404875.1. Lineage (NCBI taxonomy): Bacteria > Bacillati > Actinomycetota > Actinomycetes > Micrococcales > Microbacteriaceae > Rathayibacter > Rathayibacter sp. YIM 133350. Next base: position 136,084 of record NZ_JBBELO010000022.1, on the reverse strand, counting down.
CGATCTCGAAGGTGCTCGCCGACAAGTACCCGTCGGCCACCAACGTGCAGCGCGACTTCGCGTCGATCGACTCCGCTCCCGAGGAGCGCCAGCGCGGCATCACGATCAACATCTCGCACGTCGAGTACGAGACGCCGAAGCGCCACTACGCGCACGTTGACGCCCCGGGTCACGCCGACTACATCAAGAACATGATCACCGGTGCTGCCCAGATGGACGGCGCGATCCTCGTGGTCGCCGCCACCGACGGCCCGATGGCTCAGACCCGTGAGCACGTTCTGCTCGCCAAGCAGGTCGGCGTTCCCTACCTGCTCGTCGCGCTGAACAAGGCCGACATGGTCGACGACGAGGAGATCCTGGAGCTCGTCGAGCTCGAGGTTCGCGAGCTGCTGTCCAGCCAGGGCTTCCCCGGCGACGACGCTCCCGTCGTTCGCGTCTCGGGCCTGAAGGCCCTCGAGGGTGACGAGAAGTGGACCCAGTCCATCCTCGACCTCATGGACGCCGTCGACGAGTCCGTTCCGGACCCCATCCGCGACAAGGACAAGCCGTTCCTCATGCCCGTCGAGGACGTCTTCACGATCACCGGTCGTGGAACCGTCGTCACGGGTCGCGCCGAGCGCGGCACCCTGAAGATCAACTCCGAGGTCGAGATCGTCGGCATCCGCCCGACGCAGAAGACCACGGTCACGGGTATCGAGATGTTCCACAAGCAGCTCGACGAGGCCTGGGCCGGCGAGAACTGTGGTCTGCTCCTTCGCGGCACCAAGCGCGAAGACGTCGAGCGCGGCCAGGTCGTCGTCAAGCCGGGTTCGGTCACGCCGCACACCCAGTTCGAGGGCACCGCCTACATCCTCTCCAAGGATGAGGGTGGCCGTCACAACCCGTTCTACGCGAACTACCGTCCGCAGTTCTACTTCCGCACCACCGACGTCACCGGCGTCATCACGCTGCCTGAGGGCACCGAGATGGTCATGCCCGGCGACACCACCGACATGAACGTTGAGCTGATCCAGCCCATCGCCATGGAGGAGGGCCTCGGCTTCGCCATCCGTGAGGGTGGACGCACCGTGGGTGCCGGTACGGTCACCAAGATCGTCAAGTAGTCCTCGCGACATACCGACAAGGGGTCGGGCCTTCGGGCCCGGCCCCTTTTGGTATCCCGCCGCACCGGTGAAAGGTGACAGCCCCTCGGGTTCGCGCTAGTGTGCGGGTTACGCGCGGTCGGGGAGGCAGCGGATGCGACGACGGGTTGGCGGGGGAACGGCCATCCTGGGCGAGGGACGACGACGGGCATCGTCGGCCTTCAGGACACTGGCGTTGGCCGGGGCCATCACGCTGGTCGGAACGTTCGTCCTGCCTTCGCAGGCGTGGGCCGACGCCGGCGCGTCGACGCCGACAGCCGATGGAGTGAGCGAGGCGGCAACGGTCTCTGCTCCCGCGCCCGAGCCGACAACGACGCCGGCGCCGGCGCCGGCGCCTGAGCCCACGCCGACGCCCGAGCCGACCCCGGCCCCAGAGCCGACGCCCTCCCCAAAGCCGACGCCCACGCCCACGCCCACCCCCACGCCTGAGCCGACACCGGAACCGACCCCGGGTACGGAACCGACGCCGACGTCCGCGCCGACACCGTCGTCCACCCCGACGCCGAGCGCGGAACCGACGCCCACGCCCACGCCGACAGCAGACTCGGCGCCCCAGACACCGGCCACGTCTCGGGCACCTCGGGGCGAAGCATCGCTGGCTGCGCCGCCGACGGCTTCGGATGCCGCCCTGCTCGCGTGGACGGGCACCGGCCCCGAGCCCGCGACGAAGATCACGCTCCAGCAGGCTCTGAACACCGCCGGTGCCGGTGGCATCGTGAACATCGTTCCGGGAACCTACCGTTACAACGCGGTTCTCGCTGTTCCCGGGCTGGTCACCCTTCGGGCGTCCGCGGCAACGGATCTTTACGGCCGCATGAGCATCAGCGGCGGCGGCATCACCGTGCAGTCGATCACGCTGGACTCGCTCGCCGCAGCCGCGTTGGTGACCGTGACGTCGAGCAATGCCGCACTCACCGGCATCGCCCTCGCAAACCCGGATGCCGTGGCCGGCGCGGTCGGCGTCAGTCTCGGCAGCACGTCGGGGGCGCAGATCGGGCAGTTCTCCATGACGGGCCTCGCCCAACCGATCGCGATTTCGGCGGCCAACAGCGGCGCCGGCCCGCAGATCTCGGATGGCACCATCGGCCCGGGCTGCACCACGGGCATCGCTCTCGGCGCCACGACTGGCGCACAGGTGACAGATGTGCAGATCGATTGCGGCAGCAGCGCTGGAACGACCTACGGCATCAACCTGGCGGCGGCGGGCGCTGTGGTTGCGACGAACGTCACCATCGCTGGGGTCAGCCGTGGCATCTACGCCTCCGATGCCAGCACCGCTGCCGGGGCGCAGGTGATCGGCGGGTCGGTGACGTTGAACACCGTGGCCGGGGCGGTCGGCATCGGCCTGGGGACGACCACGGGCGCTCGTCTCACCGCCGTCACGATCACCGGGGCGTCGGTCGCGGGCGCGAGTACCGGACTGAGCCTGCTCCGCAGCGTCGGCGCCCAGGTCACGGACACTGTCATCTCGGGTGTGCAGAACGGCATCTCCACATCAGCCACCAACGCCGGCGCCGGCCCCGTGATCAGCGGAGGGTCGATCTCGGTCGTCAATGCGGCGGCGATCGGCATCAGCCTGGGTGAGACGGTCGGCGCCTCCGTCACGGCGACGACGATCACCGGGCCGCCGATCTCGAGCACCACCTCGTACGGAATCAACGTCGATGATGCCGCGAGTGTCGCGATAGAGGGCGTGGACATCTCTGGCGTCGGCCGCGGCGTCTTCGTGGCCGCAGCGAGCACGGCGGTCGGTCCGAGCATCAGCGACAGCAGAATCTCGGGTTCGCTCTACGGCGTCACACTCGGCGCCACTACGGGAGCGCGGATCTTGACAACCACGATCACGGGCGCATCCTCGTCGGGTACGACCGTCGGCGTCTCCGTTCAGAATGCCGCAGACGTGGCGGCCGTCGATGTGTCCATCTCCGGCTACAGCAGCGGCGTCCTCACGCCTGGAACGAACACGAACGCCGGGCTCGTCATCACGGATTGCACCGTGGAGATCTGGCGTCCCGCTCCGCCGCCCTCGATCAACGGGTTGGGCATCTCGCTCGGCGCGATGACCGGTGCGGTCCTCACGCGACCGGTGATCACCGCAACGCCCGGCCTCACCACGGCGATCGGGCTCTCCATCGGCCGCGCTCCGGCGGCGCGCATCGTGGCGCCCACCATCTCGGGTGTGACGCAGGCGATCGCGGAGGGCCGCGTCTACCTCGCCGCGCCGATGGCGGGGGCCGTGATCTCCGACGCCCGGTTGAGCGATGTGGGCAGCGGTATCTACCTCGGCAGCAGCACGGGCGCGATCATCACGAACGCGGTCATCGACTCGGCCGGCGAGGCGATAACCGGACACGAGGCTAAGAACGTGACGATCACGTCGCCCCAAATCACCGGTCACCCGGGCCCGGCGGGCAATGAGCAGCGGGGCGGCAGCAACGGCATCCGCTTCTACTACTCCGCGAACATCACCGTCACCGATGCGGTGATCACGGGCGGTTCCACGGCCCTCTACTGGGACATGACGGATGGGGTTCTGGTGCAGCGGGCGACGGTATCTGACACGGTCTGGTGGGCGACGTACACGGAGGGCGTCACCGACTACACGCTCACGGATTCGAGCTTCACCGATAACTACGCCATCGGCAACCTAACCATCAACCCCTCGGTCTCGCCGCCCCTCGACGTGATCCGACCGAGCGGTGACGTGCTGTTCACGCGTAACAGCTTCGTCGACAATCCTCGAGGGCTCTACCTGCCGCTCGGTGCGTACGACGTGACGTTCGCAGATAACACGGTGACGGGACAGGCGCAGTACGTCATCCAGGCGACTCCCGTGCACGGCCTGTCGATCTCCGACAATGACATCGCGTTCACGCCGTCGGTGCCCACCTCGGCGGCCATCTCCGTCACGACGCTCTACGACGATGTCAATGACCCCGGCTCCGCATCGAGCACCGGTGTCTCCGTGACCGGCAATCGCTTCACGGGGCCCGGCCCGTTCCTCCGCGTCGGCGCGGGCACTCTCAATAGGGATGAGCTGGCGGATCTCGGAGACCCCGAGCCGGTTTCCCAAACACTCCCCGAACCTCCTCCACCGGACGCCGATGGCGGATCTGGAATCGAAGCCGCGCCTCGGGCCGTGAACGAGTCGAACCCGCTGCTCGCCCCGATCGGCGCTCCAGAGGACGCGAGGGCGCTGCGCGAGACGATCGAGGTGAGCGAGAACGTCTTCCCGCAGCCCTCGATCGCCATCGTCACACTGCCCAACGCCGAGGTCGGCACCGACTCGAATACCGACAACGCCCTCATCAACGGGAATGTGGCCGTGGATGCCCGCGAGGAGACGGAGCCGCGCCAGAACGACTGGGGGGCGCCCTGCGGGCCGCGGGTGGCCGCGACGGGATGGGATGGCGGCGGCGCCTTCATCACCGAGGTGCGCACCACGCAGGTGCTCTATCCCGAGTTGTGCGGGAACGAGGCCAGCCTCACGATCTCGGGGGCGTACGTGACGTGCCGGGGCGATCTCGGGTACCTGCAGTACGACATCAGTTTGACCGGTGTGCCGGCGACCCCGGAACCCCGAGTCGCGGTCATCTGGTGGGAGGACGACGTCTTCCCTCATCGCGACGCCTCCATCCTCCCATCCGATAGTGCGGGCATCCTCGCCGATGGCGCGGACGCCGTGCAGTATCTGCCCATTCCGGCAGGCTGGCAGCCGGACGATCCGCTCGTGGGCGAGATACAGGTCTCCTCAGCACTCGTGGATGCCAAGGGCATCGCTCTCCGGGACGACTGGACCCTCGAGTTCCGCGTGAACCCGTCCGCCGCCATCCACGTCAATCCGCCTACGGGGTTGGCGCTGTGCCCTGCCGCTCCGGCTCCGGCTGCGGATTCTCGTACGGGTCTCGCCTCCTCAGGTTGGCCCGGTTCCCCGGCGCTGCCGATGCTCGCAGTGGCCTCCGTGATCCTCGGCGCGATGCTGCTGAGAAGGCGAGGGCGTTCCGGACGCGTGACCGCGGGGAGTGACGAGCCTCCAGCTCGAGGAATAGCGCTCGAGGGTCGGTCGAGCGCACATGCTGGATGGGACGGCAGCCGCAGATGACAGATCGTCACGTTCGCGTTTAGGGTTGAGATCACCCAAGCGCGTTCAGGGGAAGGCTGGGGTATGTCGACACAGGAGTCGGAGAAGGACGGCGGGGGCACGCTGCGTCGGTTCCGTGCCGTCGCGATAGCGGTGACCGTAGGGCTGATCACGTTCTTGACGCCCGCCGCGCCGATGGCGTTGGCCGCCGAAGGGCAGGCGTTCATAGCGGAGGTCTCGACCATCGACCCGAGCATCCAGGCCGGTGCCAGAGCTGTCTTCAGGCTTCCGTACTCCTGCTCGACCCTCGTCGACTTCTGCACTGGAGCGAGGATCGATGCCCCGATCCCCGTTGGAGCTGCGCCGGAATCCGGGCAGGCCGTCGTCAATGCCGACGTGGCCTCCGTCACATCGGGGGACGTGGTCTCGATCAACCTTGCCCCGATCCCCGGCGGGACGAGTGGTGAGCTTCAGGTCAGCTGGTTGATCCCCAACCTCACGACGCTGCCGAACACGTCCATCGTTCAGACGATCACCTATGGCTCGGACGGGCAGGCTGATGCCTCCGAGACGTCGGGTGCGACCGTTGTCACCGCGGCGGCATCCATCACGGCCAACCTTGTGATGCAGGATCCGACGGATGAGACGGCGGTCGTCGTCGACAGGCCTGTCACCTACTTGATCTACGACTGCAATCCAGGGTTGACCGCCCTCGGCGGCCTCGGTTTCAGCGATGTGACCCTCGCTCTCACGCTCCCACCGGGTGTCCAGGTCGAGTCGATCGGCAACGGCGGCTCGGTGGCGGGCAACGTGGCGACGTGGCGGACGAGTGCTCCTTCGGCGAACTCCTGCGACGAACCGACGCGCACCTATTCCATCACCGTGCGCTACCCCTCTGCGGTCTTCGAACCGGCCCCGGCATCGCCGCCGGCCGTAGTGAACCACGAGGCGAGCCTGCAGGTGACGGCGACCGGCCTCGACGGGTCTGCCCTCAGCGGTACGGACTCCGTGCAGCACACCTTCGTCGGCGATTCCTCCAACAACAGCTACGGGACGACGACGATCTTCCGCGGAACGAGTGGCGGCGACTGGGCGGCTCCGAGAGCCATCTCGCGGACCAACACCTCGGCGATCTACGACTGGCGCATCTACGGGTACTGGTACATGGCGGCTATCGGCCTGAAGCCCTGGCCCGACCGCTACAACGTGATCGTGAACACCAGCCGCATTCCCTGTGTCACGGCCACCGCCGCTGTCTCGCCTGCGCCACGGGGCTCGGATCCGCTGGTGGGAAACGTTCCCGGCGACTGGTCGGTTCCGGCGAACCAATGCCACGCGCCCGCATTCGAGACGCGCTGGATCGCTCTGGACAATTACACGGCGTCCAAGATCGTGCAGTTCGAGGCCGTGACGTGGGATGGCACTGTCGGCAAGGTCTACAAGTGGAATCCTCCAGCCGCTGCCGCAGGACCCATCCAGATCGCGGTCCACGCGCCGACCGACATCGTCGATGCGCCACGACCCGCAGGCCCGACGCCGGCGATCGAGGGCGAGTCCTCCGACGGCGGACTCATAACGCAGACGGGAATCAGCGTCGGTGCATCAGCGGGTACCCCGACCGTGTACAGCCTCGGGGTACCCGCCGGTGAGATCGTCACGGACGTGCGAGTCGTCTACGACCAGGTGGACTACTACAACATGGTCTCGGCGGACATGTACGGCAGTTCCACGCAGGCATTCGCCGATTCCGGATTCAGTCAGATGTCCAATGCGATCGCGGCCATGACGTACGCCGGCGGATTCCCGTGGGGATCGCCGGCCACGGGCCAGTGGTTCGGGGGCAACGACAGCTTCCAGTACCCGCGTACCTTCACCCAGCCGGCCCCCGATCCCGTTGTGACTGTCACGGCGGACGACCCGGTCTCGGCACTGGCGCCGCGCGACACGCCTCAGTGGCGCGCCGTCATGACGAACGGGCTGAACGGTACGCCGCTCAATCCACGAATGGCGGTGGTGATTCCTGCTGGTCAGACGCTCGTCGAGGGTTCCGTGGGATGGTCCAACTTGGGCATGCTCGACGGTGCGGAGCCGTCGGTCACGACAGCGACCATCGTCGTCGACGGGGAACCCCGTACCGAGCTGATCTTCACTTGGGATCCTTCCCACGTCATCGACAACCCGGCGGATACCGCCTCGCCGGACCACGCGTTCTTCACCCGCGGGGAGCTGCCCACCGTCACCTTCCGAACCCAGGTAGCACAGGCAGTTCGCGATGGAACCCGGACGGGCAACGAGGCCATGCTCGTCTACCTCTTCGACGGGACCACCGATCTCGCCCCGTCGGTGGGTGCCGAGGCCGACCAGTTCGACGCCGACGCTGATGGCGTGACGGCCGAGCGGGTGGCGATCGCATCCGAGAGCTGGACGGCCGTGGGATCGGCGGCCGTCACCGCACAGATCTTCACACGTGTCGATCCGGCAGACGAATGGACGAAGGGCGCGTTCATCGACGATGTCGGGCGAGCGGCGGCGGCTCCCATCGACTACCGGATTCTCGTCGAGAACCGTCAGAACTACCGGGTCGGCGATTTCGTGATGTACGACGTCTTCCCCCACCCGGGCGACCACCCGCTGACGCCGGAACTGCGGGATCAGAGGCGCGCCAGTGAGTGGACTCCGGTCTTCGTAGGCATGACGACGGTTCCGTCGTTCGTGGAGGTGTCGTACTCGACATCGCTGGAGCCCTGCCGACCGGAACTCTTCGACGGCGACCAGGGGCCGTGCGACGACGACTGGACGAACACGATGCCGCCGCCGGCATCCGTCACGGCTCTGAGAATGAAGGTGTCCGAACCCTACGAAGCGCCCGACGCCGACAACCCCCCGCTGGCCATCGAGTACTCGATGACAGCCCCGCCCAGTGGCCCGTCCCCGTTGGCGCTCACGATCGCCGCTCCGGCCCTCGCCGCTCCGGCGATCGCCGATCCGGCCCTCCTCGGCTCGACGCCGGTCGCTCCGGGAACGTCGCCGGCCGACACGACCATCGCCTGGCGAGCGACGCGAGTGAGCGGTGCTGGCCAGGTGTTCCCGCTTCCCCGCGCGGAGTCGGCGATCGCTCGTGTGAGCCTCGTCACGGGATCCATCGAGGGCGTGGCCTGGCGGGACATCGACGGATCGGGAGTGCTCGACGGAGGCGAACCCGCCATCGCCGATGTTCCGGTGAAGCTTCTGGCTGCCGACCGGACTCCGGTGCTCGATGACTCCGGCAACCCGGTGACGACCACGACAGATGCCGCTGGCCACTACAGCTTCACCGTTCCCTTCGGCTTCTACACCGTGGCCTTCCCCACGAGCTCCGACGGCGAGAGCCTGACCACTCGCCGCGTCGATGTGGCAACGGGCTCCAAGCCTGCAGCTGATGGCGTGACCTCGCCGCTGGGGGTGAGCGGTGAGCTGGCGGTCGTGACGAACGTCAACGCGGGCTACGTCTCTTCACATCCCACGACGGCTGAGGGGAGTGGCGCCGGGCTCGCAGGAACGGGTTCCGACGCGATCTCCTGGGTTCCCGTCGCCGTCGCGGTACTCCTCCTCGGTCTCCTCCTGCTCGCACGCAGACGAGGGGCGAGTTCTCGACCGGGCGCTCGCAGAGCAGTCCGAGCCGCGTCGCCCCCAGCGCCTCCCGACGCAATGTGAGGATTGCGGCTCGGTGAACGCTCAGGCGCCGGCGACGTCGGACACCGTGCTTGTGAGGTCGATGGATCCCTCGACGCTGCGGGCGACCGTGCAGCCCTTGTCGATCGAACGGTGGATGAGGTCGAGCAGCTTGGCGCGATCCTGCTCGGCCATCGCGTCGAGTCCCGCGAGGACGATCTCCTCGTCGATCGCGCTGTAGCGGTTCGTGGCGGGGTCGGAGACGCCGTGGGCCCAGAAGGTGGCCGAGAAGTCCTCGCCGAGGCGCCGGGCGATCACCCGGTCCGAGCTCATGCCGGCGCACGCGGCTAGCGCGACCTTCAGCAGCTCGCCCGGGGTGAAGGCATCCGGAGCATCCTCGGGCCCGATGCGCACGGTTGCGCCGCGTTCGTTGCGCCCCTCGAAGGTGCGTTCGCCGGTGCGCTTCGCCGAAACGCTTCCGTGAGCCGTGCGCTGACCGGCCAGCAACTCATCCACCATCGAACACCCCGTTCCTGTTCCGTCGAGCGTACGACGGATGCCGCCGCTTTTCCGCGCGGTTGCGCCACCTTCACGGCCGTTGCGCCAGGTGATCTGGCGCAACGGCCGGGGAAGTGGCGCAAGGGGCGGGGGAGGGCCGGCGCGGCGGCTGCGTCGCCCGCGAAATCGCGGGTATCTGGGAAAGGGCGGGGAGTCCGGTCCGCGCGACACGCCCGGGCTTGCAGGTGGCTCCGGACTATGGCAAACTCAATGAGTTCAACATTTCGAACGACGCTTTCGTGCGGGTTCGAATCACCACCAGGCTGTGCATAACCTCCGGATGGATCAGGTTAGGCCGCGGGTGGAAGAACACTACTTCATCGACAACCCATCGTGCAGGGGCTAACTCTGCGCCACGACGGCGACACGCCCGAGTGCGGGGTCGAGGGTATGGCCGGTCCGAGCAGGACCGCCTTTGACAGATAAACAGTGGTGCGAATTCAAGTAGTGCTACGACGGCGTCCAATGCAGCCTCACGGATGTAAGACGCCTTGAACAAGAGAGAGAGTCAGACATGGCGGGACAGAAGATCCGCATTCGTCTCAAGTCGTACGACCACGAGGTCATCGACACCTCGGCGCGCAAGATCGTCGACACCGTGACCCGTGCCGGCGCGACCGTCGTCGGCCCTGTGCCCCTCCCCACGGAGAAGAACGTGGTGTGCGTCATCCGCTCGCCCCACAAGTACAAGGACAGCCGCGAGCACTTCGAGATGCGTACGCACAAGCGGCTGATCGACATCATCGACCCGACGCCCAAGGCCGTCGACTCGCTCATGCGTCTCGACCTGCCTGCTGACGTCAACATCGAGATCAAGCTCTAAGGGAAACAACCATGTCTACTGCTAACAAGACCAGCAAGGGTCTGCTCGGCACGAAGCTTGGCATGACCCAGGTCTGGGACGAGAACAACAAGCTCGTTCCCGTGACCGTCATCGAGGTCAGCCCCAACGTCGTCACGCAGATTCGCACCGCTGAGGTCGACGGCTACAGCGCCGTTCAGATCGCCGCCGGCGCCATCGACCCGCGCAAGGTGAACAAGCCCGCGACCGGTCACTTCGACAAGGCCGGCGTGACGCCGCGCCGCCACCTCACCGAGGTGCGCACCGCCGACGCCGACCAGTACAGCCTCGGCCAGGAGCTCGACGCCACGGTGTTCGAAGCCGGCCAGCTCGTCGACGTCGTCGGCACGAGCAAGGGCAAGGGCACCGCCGGTGTCATGAAGCGCCACAACTTCAAGGGCGTCTCCGCTTCGCACGGTTCGCACCGCAACCACCGCAAGCCCGGCTCGATCGGTGCATCCTCGACCCCCAGCCGTGTCTTCAAGGGCATGCGCATGGCCGGCCGCATGGGCGCCGAGCGCGTCACCGTGCTGAACCTCAAGGTTCACTCGGTCGACGCCGAGAAGGGCCTGCTGCTGATCAAGGGTGCCGTTCCCGGTGCTCGTGGTCGCCTCGTTTTCGTCCGCAACGCAGTGAAGGGGGCGTAACCGCATGGCTACCGCTACCAACACCGTCGACATCATCGACGTGACCGGAAAGACCTCCGGCTCGGTCGAGCTCCCCGCTGAGCTGTTCGACGTTCAGGCCAACGTGCCGCTCATCCACCAGGTCGTCGTCGCCCAGCTCGCTGCCGCGCGCCAGGGTACGCACAAGACCAAGAACCGCGGCGAGGTCTCCGGCGCCGGTCGCAAGCCGTTCAAGCAGAAGGGAACCGGTCGCGCTCGTCAGGGCTCGATCCGCGCTCCCCAGATGACCGGCGGTGGCATCGTGCACGGCCCGACTCCTCGCGACTACGCCCAGCGCACCCCCAAGAAGATGATCGCCGCGGCTCTGCTCGGCTCGCTCTCGGACCGCGCTCGTGGCGGCCGCGTGCACGTCGTCGAGTCGCTCACCATCGGTGAGACCCCGAAGACCAAGGCCGTCGTCGCGCTGCTGGAGCAGATCGCCACGTCCAAGCACGTTCTCATCGTGCTCGAGCGCGGTGACGAGCAGGCTCTCAAGGCCGTGCGCAACCTGCCGACCGTCCACGTGCTCTCGGCCGACCAGCTGAACGCCTACGACGTGCTCGTCTCCGACGACATCGTCTTCACCAAGGGTGCCCTGGACGTTTTCATCGCATCCAAGACGAAGAAGGTTGAGGTCTCGGCATGAGCGCCGCCCACAACAAGGACCCCCGCGACATCATCATCGCGCCGGTCGTCTCCGAGAAGAGCTACGGCCTGATCGACGAGGGCAAGTACACGTTCGTCGTGGACCCCCGTGCGAACAAGACCGAGATCAAGCTCGCCATCGAGAAGATCTTCTCGGTCGAGGTCGCCTCGGTGAACACGCTGAACCGTCAGGGCAAGACCCGTCGCACGCGTTTCGGCACCGGCAAGCGCAAGGACACCAAGCGTGCCATCGTCACGCTGAAGTCCGGTTCCATCGACATCTTCACGGCTGTCGGCTAGGAGACGAGAGAACATGGCTATTCGTAAGTACAAGCCCACGACCCCGGGCCGCCGCGGCTCGTCCGTCGCCGACTTCGCGGAGATCACCCGCTCGACCCCTGAGAAGTCGCTGCTGAAGCCCCTGTCGAAGACCGGTGGCCGCAACAACCAGGGTCGCATCACGACGCGTCACATCGGTGGTGGCCACAAGCGCCAGTACCGCGTGATCGACTTCCGTCGCAACGACAAGGACGGCGTGCCTGCCAAGGTCGCTCACATCGAGTACGACCCGAACCGCACCGCGCGCATCGCGCTGCTGCACTTCGCCGACGGCACCAAGCGCTACATCCTGGCTCCGAACAAGCTCGCCCAGGGCGACGCGATCGAGTCGGGCCCCAACGCCGACATCAAGCCGGGCAACAACCTGCCGCTGCGCAACATCCCCACCGGTACCGTGATCCACGCGATCGAGCTGCGTCCCGGTGGCGGTGCCAAGATCGCCCGCTCCGCCGGTGTCTCGGTTCGCCTCGTCGCCAAGGACGGCCCCTACGCGCAGCTGCGTCTGCCCTCGGGCGAGATCCGCAACGTCGACGCGCGCTGCCGCGCGACCGTCGGCGAGGTCGGCAACGCCGAGCAGTCCAACATCAACTGGGGCAAGGCCGGCCGCAACCGCTGGAAGGGCATCCGCCCGACCGTGCGTGGTGTGGCCATGAACCCGATCGACCACCCGCACGGTGGTGGTGAGGGCAAGACCTCCGGTGGTCGCCACCCGGTCAGCCCGTGGGGCCAGGCCGAGGGACGCACCCGTCGCCCCAACAAGGAAAGCGACAAGCTCATCGTTCGCCGTCGCACCGTCGGCAAGAAGCGCAAGTAGGAGTTGTAGAAGATGCCACGCAGTCTTAAGAAGGGCCCCTTCGTCGACGAGCACCTGCTTCGCAAGGTGACCGCGGCCAACGAGGCCAGCAGCAAGAACGTGATCAAGACCTGGTCGCGCCGCTCGATGATCGTTCCGGCCATGCTCGGCCACACGATCGCGGTGCACGACGGTCGCAAGCACATCCCGGTGTTCGTCACCGAGACCATGGTCGGGCACAAGCTCGGCGAGTTCGCGCCCACCCGTACCTTCCGTGGACACGTGAAGGACGACAAGAAGGGCCGTCGCCGCTAACGCGGTGACGTGAAGGAGGAGAAGAAATGGTGGAGTCGATCGCACGCGTGCGACACATCCGCGTCACCCCCCAGAAGGCTCGTCGCGTCGTCAACCTCATCCGTGGAAAGCAGGCTCAGGAGGCACTCGCCATCCTGAAGTTCGCCCCGCAGGGTGCAAGTGAGCCCGTGTACAAGCTGGTTGCCTCGGCAATCGCCAACGCACGGGTCAAGGCCGACGCCTCGAACACCTACCTGGACGAGCAGGACCTGTACATCAGCCGCGCATTCGTCGATGAGGGCACGACCCTCAAGCGATTCCAGCCGCGCGCACAGGGCCGGGCTTTCCGTATCAACAAGCGCACCAGCCACATCACTGTTGTGCTCGCCACTCCTGAGGAGGGTACGAAGTAATGGGCCAGAAGGTAAACCCCTACGGCTTCCGTCTGGGAATCACGACCGACCACGTGTCGCGCTGGTTCTCCGACTCGACCAAGCCGGGTCAGCGCTACGCCGACTACCTCGCCGAGGACATCAAGATCCGCAAGCTGCTGCAGTCCTCGCTGGACCGCGCCGGCGTCTCGCGCATCGAGATCGAGCGCACCCGTGACCGCGTGCGTGTGGACATCCACACCGCCCGCCCGGGTATCGTCATCGGCCGTCGCGGTGCAGAGGCCGAGCGCATCCGCGCCGACCTCGAGAAGCTCACTGCCAAGCAGATCCAGCTGAACATCCTCGAGGTCAAGAACCCCGAGGCCGACGCCCAGCTCGTCGCTCAGGGCATCGCCGAGCAGCTCTCCGCACGTGTGGCCTTCCGCCGCGCGATGCGCAAGGGCCTGCAGGGCGCCCAGCGCGCCGGCGCCAAGGGTGTCCGCATCCAGGTCTCGGGCCGCCTCGGCGGCGCCGAGATGAGCCGTTCGGAGTTCTACCGCGAAGGCCGTGTGCCCCTGCACACCCTGCGCGCGAACATCGACTACGGCTTCTACGAGGCCAAGACCACCTTCGGCCGCATCGGCGTGAAGGTCTGGATCTACAAGGGCGACATCACCAACAAGGAACTCGCTCGCGAGCAGGCGAACCAGAAGTCGTCGCGCCCCGAGCGTCGTGACGACCGTCCCCGCCGCGCACCGCGCGCCGAGGCACCGGTTGCAGAAGGAGCGAGCGCATAATGCTGATTCCCCGTCGCGTCAAGCACCGCAAGCAGCACCACCCCGGCCGTAGCGGCGCCGCCACCGGTGGCACCACCGTCACGTTCGGTGAGTTCGGCATCCAGGCCCTCACCCCCGCCTATGTGACCAACCGTCAGATCGAGTCCGCTCGTATCGCCATGACGCGTCACATCAAGCGCGGTGGAAAGGTGTGGATCAACATCTACCCCGACCGTCCGCTCACGAAGAAGCCCGCCGAGACCCGCATGGGTTCCGGTAAGGGTTCGCCCGAGTGGTGGGTCGCGAACGTCAAGCCGGGCCGGGTCCTCTTCGAGGTCTCGGGCGTCTCCGAGGAACTCGCTCGTGAGGCCATGACCCGTGCCATCCACAAGCTGCCGCTCAAGGCACGCATCATCAAGCGCGAGGAGGGCGACGCATAATGGCGATCGGTTCCAAGGAGCTCGCTACCACCGAGCTCGACACTTTCGAAGACGAGCGACTCGTCGAAGAGCTGAAGAAGGCCAAGGAAGAGCTGTTCAACCTGCGCTTCCAGTCGGCCACCGGCCAGCTCGAGAGCCACGGCCGCCTGCGCGCGGTCAAGCGCGACATCGCTCGCATCTACACGGTCGTCCGTGAGCGCGAGCTCGGCATCCGTGCCACGCCCGCTCCGGCCGAAGCCCCGGCCAAGGCGACCAAGAAGTCCAAGAAGGCCGACGCGGATGCCGCTGACGCCGCAGACACGAAGGAGGCCTAGTCATGGCAACCGCCAAGGCAACGACGGGCCACGAGTCCTCGCAGCATGACGTCAAGGACGTCGACGCACGTGGCTACCGCAAGGTGCGCCGCGGTTACGTCGTCAGCGACAAGATGGAGAAGACCATCGTCGTCGAGGTCGAGGACCGCGTGAAGCACCCGCTCTACGGCAAGGTCATCCGCCGCACCTCCAAGGTGAAGGCGCACGACGAGCAGGGCACCGCCGGTATCGGCGACCTGGTCGTCATCAGCGAGACCCGTCCCCTGAGCGCCACCAAGCGGTGGCGCCTGGTCGAGATTCTCGAGAAGGCCAAGTAAGCCTGCCGGCTTGCTTGACAGAAGGAGTAAGTAGAAGTGCTTCAGCAGGAATCACGCCTCAAGGTCGCCGACAACACCGGCGCCAAGGAGCTGCTCACCATTCGCGTTCTCGGTGGCTCGAAGCGGCGCTACGCCGGCCTCGGTGACACCATCGTCGCGACGGTGAAGGATGCCATCCCGGGCGGAAACGTGAAGAAGGGCGATGTGGTCAAGGCCGTCATCGTCCGCACCAAGAAGAACACCCGTCGTGCAGACGGGTCGTACATCAAGTTCGACGAGAACGCCGCCGTGATCCTGAAGAACGACGGTGACCCCCGCGGTACCCGCATCTTCGGCCCGGTCGGCCGTGAGCTTCGCGACAAGAAGTTCATGAAGATCATCTCGCTGGCACCGGAGGTTATCTAAGTCATGGCGAACATCAAGAAGGGTGACCTCGTCCAGGTCATCTCGGGCCGCACCCAGGCCCGCGGCGGAGACCGCGGCAAGCAGGGCAAGGTCATCGAGGTGCAGGTCGAGAAGAACCGCGTCATCGTCGAGGGAATCAACTTCGTGACCAAGCACGTGCGCGTCGGCCAGACGCAGCGTGGCACGAAGACCGGCGGCATCGAGACCCACGAGGCTCCGATCCACGTCTCGAACGTGGCCCTGGTCGACCCCGAGACCAAGAAGCCGACCCGCGTCGGCTTCCGCACCGAGCAGGTAACGAAGGACGGCGTCAGCAAGAACGTCCGCATCCGTTACGCCAAGAAGTCTGGTAAGGACCTGTAATGAGCGACACTGCAGTGGTGGCTGGCAAAATCCAGCCCCGTCTCAAGCAGAAGTACAAGAACGAGATCGCAGCCGAACTGCTCTCCTCACACGGCTACACGAACGTGCACCAGGTGCCCGGACTCGTGAAGATCGTCGTGAACATGGGCGTCGGCGAGGCTGCTCGCGATGGCAAGGTCATCGACGGCGCCATTGCCGACCTGACCAAGATCACCGGCCAGAAGCCGCAGGTGACCAAGGCCCGCAAGTCCATCGCGCAGTTCAAGCTGCGTGAGGGCCAGCCGATCGGCGCGCACGTCACGCTGCGCGGCGACCGCATGTGGGAGTTCCTGGACCGCCTGCTCTCGCTCGCGCTTCCCCGCATCCGCGACTTCCGCGGCCTGTCGCCGAAGCAGTTCGACGGCAACGGCAACTACACGTTCGGCCTGCAGGAGCAGTCGGTCTTCCACGAGATCGACCAGGACCGCATCGACCGTGTGCGCGGTATGGACATCACGGTCGTCACGACCGCGAAGACCGACGACGAGGGCCGCGACCTTCTGCGTCAGCTCGGCTTCCCGTTCCAGGGCACCGAGAACCAGCAGTAGACTAGGCAGGTTTGCTCTCCGTCCGGACCCCGAGCGCGCCGCACATCGTGCGGCGGCGTCAGGGGGCCGGGCGGGGCAGCCAGCCACCCGAAGCCGGATAACCATTCGGCTTCCACCACCACAGGTCAGTACGCCGTGTACGGATGCTGAAACCTGGTGAACGAAGGAAACACATCCCATGACGATGACAGATCCGGTCGCAGACATGCTGACCAGACTGCGCAACGCGAACTCGGCGCACCACGACTCCGTGTCGATGCCGAACTCGAAGCTCAAGTCGCACATTGCCGACATCCTCAAGTCCGAGGGCTACATCGCCGAGTACGCGGTCTCCGACGCTCGGGTGGGCCAGACGCTCACCCTGACGCTCAAGTTCGGCCCGAACCGCGAGCGCTCCATCGCGGGCATCAAGCGCGTCTCGAAGCCCGGACTGCGCGTCTACGCGAAGTCCACCGAGATCCCCACGGTGCACGGCGGCCTCGGCGTTGCCATCCTGTCCACCTCCAGCGGTCTGCTCACCGACCGCCAGGCCGAGAAGAAGGGCGTAGGCGGAGAAGTCCTCGCCTACGTGTGGTAATCGAAGATGTCGCGTATCGGACGACTTCCCATTGACATTCCCGCTGGCGTCGACGTCACGGTCCAGGGCCAGGACGTCACCGTCAAGGGCCCGAAGGGCGAGCTCGCCCTCACCATCGCAGCGCCCATCGAGGCCAAGATCGAGCAGAACCAGGTTCTGGTCACCCGTCCCGACGACGAGCGCACCTCGCGTTCGCTGCACGGCCTGACGCGCACGCTGATCGCCAACCAGATCATCGGCGTCACCACGGGCTACACGAAGGGCCTCGAGATCGTCGGTACCGGTTACCGCGTCGCCCAGAAGGGCGCGTCGATCGAGTTCGCGCTCGGTTTCTCGCACCCGGTCGTCGTAGAGGCTCCCGCCGGCATCACCCTGACCGTCGAGGGCAACAACCGCATCACGGTCGCGGGCATCGACAAGCAGGCCGTCGGTGAAGCAGCTGCCAACATCCGCAAGATCAAGAAGCCGGAGCCCTACAAGGGCAAGGGCATCCGCTACGCCGGTGAGGTTGTTCGCCGTAAGGCCGGAAAGGCTGGTAAATAATCATGGCTGACAAGACCAAGTCGGCTGCGCGTTCGCGCCGCCACGCCCGCCTTCGCAAGAAGGTCGTCGGCACCGAGGTGCGCCCGCGTCTCGTCGTCACCCGCTCGGCACGCCACGTGTTCGTGCAGGTCGTCGACGACAGCAAGGGCTTCACCCTCGCTTCCGCATCCACCATGGAGAACGACCTGCGCGCGTTCGAGGGTGACAAGACCGCCAAGGCCCGCAAGGTCGGCGAGCTCGTCGCCGAGCGCGCGAAGGCAGCCGGTGTCGAGGACGTCGTCTTCGACCGCGGTGGCAACAAGTACGCGGGTCGCGTTGCGGCCATCGCCGACGGAGCGCGAGAGGCAGGGCTGAACCTGTGAGCGAGAACATCAAGGAGCAAGAAGTGGCCGCAGAGGCACCGGTGGAGACCGCTGCATCCACGGAGACCCGGAACGAGCCTCGTGAGGCTCGCCGCGGTGGCCGTGAGCGCAACCCCAACCGTGACCGCGGAAGCCGCGACGCCGAGAAGAGCCAGTTCCTCGAGCGCGTCGTGACCATCAACCGCGTCTCCAAGGTCGTCAAGGGTGGTCGTCGCTTCAGCTTCACCGCGCTCGTCGTCGTCGGAGACGGCAACGGCCTGGTGGGCGTCGGCTACGGCAAGGCCCGCGAGGTGCCCACGGCGATCTCGAAGGGCGTCGAGGAGGCGAAGAAGAACTTCTTCCGCGTTCCTCGCGTCGGTTCGACCATCCCGCACCCCGTCCAGGGTGAGGCGGCCGCCGGTGTGGTGCTGCTGCGCCCCGCCGCTGCCGGTACCGGTGTCATCGCCGGTGGTCCGGTGCGCGCCGTTCTGGAGTGCGCCGGCATCCACGACGTGCTGAGCAAGTCGCTCGGTTCGTCGAACACGATCAACATCGTGCACGCAACCGTCGAGGCCCTCAAGGGTCTCGAGGAGCCGCGCGCCGTGGCCGCCCGTCGTGGTCTGGACTACGACCAGGTCGCGCCCGCGCGTCTGCTGCGTGCCGAGGCCCGCGCGGCCGAGGCCGCCTCCGCAGCGAAGGCAGGTGCCTGATGGCTCAGCTCAAGGTGACCCAGATCAAGTCCAAAGTTAGTGAAAAGCAGTACCAGCGCGACACGCTTCGCAGCCTGGGACTCAAGCGCATCGGTCAGAGCGTGGTTCGCGAGGACACTCCTCAGAACCGCGGCTACGTCAAGACCGTCGCTCACCTGGTGAAGGTTGAGGAGATCGACTAATGGCGCAGGCCAAGAAGACCGAGGACGCCGAGAAGGCTCCGAAGAAGGCGGCGGCCCCCAAGGCCGCAGCCGACAAGAAGCCGGCGGCGGCCCCCAAGGCCGCAGCCGACAAGAAGCCGGCCGCCGAGAAGGCACCGGCCAAGAAGGCCGCTCCCAAGGCCGCCGAGAAGACGGATGTCGTGGAGACCCGCGAGCACGTGCTCAAGGTTCACCACCTTCGTCCGGCCCCCGGCGCCAAGAAGGCCAAGACCCGCGTGGGTCGCGGTGAGGGATCCAAGGGTAAGACCGCGGGTCGCGGCACCAAGGGCACCAAGGCGCGCTACTCCGTGAAGGTCGGATTCGAGGGTGGGCAGATGCCGCTGCACATGCGCACCCCCAAGCTGCGCGGCTTCAAGAACCCCTTCCGGGTCGAGTACCAGGTCGTGAACCTCGAGAAGCTCGCCGAGCTCTACCCCAAGGGCGGCGACGTGACCGTGAGCGACCTCGTCGCGAAGGGTGCCGTGCGCAAGAACGAGAAGGTCAAGGTTCTCGGCAACGGCGACCTCGACGTGAAGCTCAACGTGGCGGTCGACAAGGTCTCCGGCTCGGCAGAGCAGAAGATCCTCGCCGCCGGCGGATCCGTCAAGTAACCGGACTCCTCTGATCGAGCCTGTCGAGGCATCACCTCTCATCGAGGTGGTCTCGGCAGGCTCGATTCTTTAGGTAGGCTGACTCAGCACGCACCATCAGGAGGCTTAGTGTTTAGCGCCATCGCGCGGATCTTCCGCACGCCCGACCTTCGCAAGAAGATCGGGTTCACCCTGGGCATCATCGCCCTGTTCCGGCTGGGATCGTTCATCCCTTCGCCGTTCGTCGATTTCGGCAACGTGCAGAAGTGTCTCGCAGCCAACCAGGGAACCTCGGGCCTCTACGAGCTGGTCAACCTCTTCAGCGGTGGTGCGCTGCTCCAGCTCTCGATCTTCGCGCTGGGCATCATGCCCTACATCACGGCATCGATCATCGTGCAGCTGCTGCGCGTGGTCATCCCTCACTTCGAGACCCTGTACAAAGAGGGCCAGGCCGGTCAGGCCAAGCTCACCCAGTACACCCGCTACCTCACGATCGCCCTCGGCGTCCTGCAGTCCACGACGCTGATCACGGTCGCCCGATCCGGTGCGCTCTTCGGCACCTCGACGACCTCCGAGTGCTCGCAGCTGATCACGAACGACGCCTGGTACGCCATCGTGCTCATGGTCATCACCATGACGGCCGGCACCGGCGTCATCATGTGGATGGGCGAGATGGTCACCGAGAAGGGCATCGGCAACGGCATGTCGCTGCTGATCTTCACCTCGATCGCCGCACGCTTCCCCGTCTCGCTCTGGGCCATCTTCCAGACCAAGGACTTCAACGTCTTCGCGCTGGTGATCATCATCGGCCTTCTCGTCGTGGGCCTGGTCGTCTTCGTCGAGCAGTCGCAGCGTCGCATCCCGGTGCAGTACGCCAAGCGCATGGTCGGCAGGCGCACCTACGGGGGCAACAACACCTACATCCCCATCAAGGTCAACATGGCCGGCGTCGTTCCGGTGATCTTCGCCTCGTCGCTGCTCTACCTGCCCGCGCTCATCGCGCAGTTCAACCAGCCGGCGGCCGGACAGCAGATTCAGCCATGGGTCTCGTGGGTGCAGAACTACCTCACCAAGGGCGATCACCCGCTCTACATGCTGCTCTACTTCGTGCTCATCGTCGGCTTCACGTACTTCTACGTCGCGATCACCTTCAACCCCGAAGAGGTCGCCGACAACATGAAGAAGTACGGCGGCTTCATCCCCGGCATCCGTGCCGGGCGTCCGACGGCCGAGTACCTGGACTACGTGCTCACGCGCATCACCCTGCCGGGCTCGCTCTACCTCGGCCTGATCGCCCTGCTGCCACTCGTGGCATTCGCGCTGGTGGGCGCCGACCAGAACTTCCCGTTCGGCGGCACCTCGATCCTGATCATCGTCGGCGTCGGTCTCGAGACGGTGAAGCAGATCGACTCCCAGCTGCAGCAGCGGCACTACGAGGGACTGCTGCGATGAGCCGGAACCGCGACCGCGGCGCCCGACTGCTCATCGTGGGCCCTCCCGGATCGGGCAAGGGCACCCAGGCCAAGCGCATCGGCGAGTGCTTCGGCATCCCCGATGTCTCGACGGGCGACATCTTCCGCTTCAACATCAAGAACGAGACGCCCCTCGGCGTGCAGGTCAAGGCGATCGTGGACGCGGGCGACTACGTTCCCGACGAGCTCACCAACGCCCTCGTGACCGAGCGGCTCACCGAGCCGGATGCGACCAACGGCTTCCTGCTCGACGGCTACCCGCGAACGGTCGAGCAGGTGCACTATCTCGACCGCCTGCTCGCCGAGCGCGCGCAGCCCCTCGAGGCGGTCATCCGGTTGGTGGCCGACCAGGACGAGATCGTGGCACGCCTGACCAAGCGCGCGTCCGAGCAGGGGCGCGCGGATGACTCCGAGAGCGCCATCCGCCACCGCCAAGAGGTCTACGCCCGCGAAACGGCTCCGCTCGTGGAGATCTACCGCGACCGCGGCCTGCTCATCGACGTCGACGGACTCGGCTCGGTGGATGCGGTCGGTGACCGCATCAGTGAGGCGCTGGCCGCCCGCGGCATCGGAGAACTCGACGCCGCAGCCGCCAGCTGAGGCCATGGCCTTCCGACGCTCCATCTACAAGTCGCCCGAACAGCTCGCCGCACTGCGTGCGCCCGGGCGGCTGACGGCGGACGCCCTCGAAGCGGTGCGCTCCGCCATCCGTCCCGGGATCACCCCGCTGGAACTCGATGCGATCGCCGAGACCGTCATCCGTCAGGGCGGCGGCATCCCCAACTTCCAGCTCGTGCCGGGCTACGTGCACACGCTGTGCGTCTCGGTGAATTCCGCGGTCGTGCACGGCATCCCCGGAACGACACCGCTCGAGCCGGGCGACATCGTATCGGTGGACGCCGGCGCCGAGGTCGCGGGCTGGAACGGTGACGCGGCATTCACCGTCGTCGTGCCCGGGGGAGCGGATGCCGCGCTGACGGCCTCGCGCCAACAGCTCGCCGACGTGACAGAGGGTTCCCTGTGGGCCGGCATCGCCCGGCTCGCGCGGGCGTCGCACCTCAACGAGGTCGGCGACGCCGTGCAGGGCTACATCGAGGCCCGGCCCGGGCACACCGGCCCGTACGGCATCCTGACCGACTACGTGGGTCACGGCATCGGCCGCACCATGCACGAGGAGCCGCCGGTGTTCAACTACCGGGTGCGGCAGAAGGGGCCCGAGGTGAAGCCCGGGCTCGTCGTGGCCATCGAGCCCATGGTGGTCGAGGGCTCCATCGAGACGGTCCTGCAGGACGACGACTGGACGGTGAGCACCGAGGACGGCCGCGACGCCGCCCACTGGGAGCACAGCGTGGCCGTGCACGCGGGCGGAATCTGGGTGCTCACGGCGCCCGACGGCGGCGCAGCCGGGCTCGCGCCGTACGGCATCACCCCCGTCGCGCCCTGAGGCTTTCGGGGCGGGCGGCGCGACGCGGTCTGGACCCCGAGCGGGGGTCACGGCAGGATAGGGCGGGAACAGGGTCTCGGCCGTCGTGAAGGGGTTACCGATGAGGGTGCAGGGGATCGGGATCGGCCAGGGCGTCGCAACCGGCCCCGTCGTGCGCATGGCCGACCGTCTGCCGGATCCGCCGGCCGTGCCCAGCCGGCTGAGCGCGCAGGAGGAGTCGGCCCGCGCAGAACAGGCGCTCGCCGACGTCGCGGATGCGCTCGAGCGGCACGCCGCCGCAACCGACGGCACGGCGAAGGACGTGCTCGACGCGCAGGCGCTCATGGCACGCGACCCGGCTCTCGCCGCGGAGATCGCGAACCGCCTGGCGCGAGGACGCACCGCCGAGCGCGCCGTGTTCGAGGGCTTCGAGACGTTCCGCTCCGCACTGGCCGCCGCCGGCGGGTACTTCGCCGACCGCGTCATCGACCTGGACGACGTCTCGCACCGCATCATCGCCCGGCTGCAGGGCGTCGAGGCCGCCGGGGTGCCCGACCCCGATCATCCGTTCGTGCTCGTCGCCCGCACCCTCGCCCCGGCCGACACCGCGACCCTCGACCTCGCCAAGGTGCTCGCCGTCGTCACCGAGGAGGGCGGCCGCACGTCGCACACCGCCATCCTCGCCGCCGAGAAGGCGATCGTCGCGGTCGTGGGAGCTGCCGGCGCCATGCAGATCGACGACGGCACCGAGGTCGTCGTCGACGCCGAGAACGGTCTAGTCATCGCCTCGCCCAGCGAGGCCGAGCGTGCCACCGCCCTCCGGCGGGCTCACGAGCTCGCCGTCGCCGCGGCCGCACCGATCGGACCCGGCCGACTGGCCGACGGCACCGCCATTCCGCTGCTGGCCAAC
Organism: Rathayibacter sp. YIM 133350; assembly: GCF_037404875.1. Classification (NCBI taxonomy): domain Bacteria; kingdom Bacillati; phylum Actinomycetota; class Actinomycetes; order Micrococcales; family Microbacteriaceae; genus Rathayibacter; species Rathayibacter sp. YIM 133350. Next base: position 112,736 of record NZ_JBBELO010000022.1, on the reverse strand, counting down.
CTGGGGTCGGCCGAGGGGGCCGCCGCGGCCGTCGCTGCCGGCGCGGAGGGCGTCGGCCTGCTGCGCACGGAGTTCCTGTTCGGCGATACCGAGGCAGCGCCCAGCGTCGAGGAGCAGCGCGAGAAGTACGCGTACGTGCTCGCCGCCTTCCCCGGCAAGAAGGTCATCGTGCGCATGCTCGACGCCGGTTCCGACAAGCCGTTGAGCTACCTCGGCGTTGCCGACGAGGAGAATCCGGCGCTGGGGGAGCGCGGCATCCGTGCCCTGCGCCGGGCCCGGCCCGTTCTCGATGACCAGCTGCGCGCACTCGCGCAGGCTGCGGCGAACACCTCGGCGGAGCTATGGGTGATGGCGCCGATGGTCGCCACAATCGAGGAGGCGCGCTGGTTCACCCAGTACGCCCATCGGATGGGGCTGGAGCGGGTGGGCGTGATGGTGGAGGTGCCCTCCGCGGCTCTGCTGGCCGACCGCCTGCTCGGAGAGACCGATTTCGCGTCGATCGGCACCAACGACCTCACGCAGTACACGCTCGCGGCCGACCGCACCCTCGGAACGCTCGCCGAGTTGCAGGATCCGTGGCATCCGGCCGTGCTCAAGCTCATCGCTCTGATCGGGGAGGCGGGGCGATCGACCCGGCGCCCGGTCGGGGTGTGCGGCGAAGCAGCCGCGGACCCTCTTCTCGCCGTCGTGCTCGTCGGACTCGGAGTGACGAGCCTGTCGATGTCGGCGCCCGCGCTCGGGCGCGTGCGCCGCTACCTCGCCCGCTTCACCCTCGAGCAGGCGCAGACCCTCGCCCGCGCCGCGCTGGCGGGTGAGGGCGGCGCGGAGGCCAGTCGCCGGGTGCGCGAATTGGCCGCGCGGCTCGGTTCGCTCACAGCGGCACCGGGACTATAGCGCAGAGTTGGGAAATCGTCCCGCATGGCATAAGATCGATCTTTGGTGCCTTGCGTTCCTACACCTGTGCCGTCGACCCGTTCGATGCATGCGTGCGATCGCGGGCACTTGATCCGCACGACCAGCAATCACAACTTTTAGCGACGAAGAGGCTATGGCCAAAAAAGACGGCGTCATTGAGATCGAAGGCTCGGTGGTGGAAGCTCTGCCCAACGCGATGTTCCGCGTAGAGCTCACCAACGGACACAAGGTTCTCGCACACATCTCAGGAAAGATGCGTCAGCACTACATCCGCATCCTCCCCGAGGACCGCGTGATCGTGGAGCTGAGCCCCTACGACCTGACCCGCGGCCGGATCGTCTACCGCTACAAGTAAGCGACTGCTGTAAGTAACGGCCCGCATGCACGGATGCCCGGCATCCGTGTGGGTACGAAGACAGCGAACAGAAAGAAACACTCATGAAGGTCAACCCCAGCGTCAAGCCGATCTGCGAGCACTGCAAGGTGATCCGCCGCAACGGCCGCGTCATGGTCATCTGCAAGTCCAACCCGCGCCACAAGCAGCGCCAGGGCTAGTCGGCGTCGCCGCCCGCCCGGATGCGTCCGGCCGGCGGCTCGAGACAACTCAATATCGCATCACCCGCACTCCCACGAACCCGCGCCTGAGTGATCAGGCCGGGGGACACCCTCGGTTGGAGGCCGAGGCACCGGGAGCGCTCCACACCTCCACTCATCAACAGGAGAAGCCACAATGGCACGTCTAGCCGGCGTCGACATCCCGCGCGAGAAGCGCGTGGAAGTCGCACTGACCTACATCTACGGAGTCGGCCGCACCCGCGCCCTCCAGACGCTCAAGGAGACCGGGATCTCCGGCGACATCCGCGTGAAGGACCTCAGCGACGACCAGCTCGTCGCCCTGCGCGACTTCATCGAGGGGAACTTCAAGGTGGAGGGTGACCTTCGCCGCGAGGTGGCCGCCGACATCCGCCGCAAGGTCGAGATCGGTTCGTACCAGGGCCTGCGCCACCGCCGTGGCCTGCCCGTGCACGGCCAGCGCACCAAGACCAACGCTCGTACCCGCAAGGGCCCGAAGCGCACCGTTGCCGGCAAGAAGAAGGCCGGCCGCAAGTAACCGCTTGTCGCCAGTATTAGGAGAATTCAATGGCTGCACCCAAGTCGGCTACTCGCAAGCCGCGCCGCAAGGAAAAGAAGAACATCGCTGTGGGCCAGGCCCACATCAAGTCCACCTTCAACAACACGATCGTCTCGATCACCGACACCACCGGTGCGGTCATCAGCTGGGCCTCGTCGGGTGGAGTCGGCTTCAAGGGTTCGCGCAAGTCGACCCCGTTCGCCGCTCAGCTGGCCGCCGAGTCGGCCGCCCGCCAGGCGCAGGAGCACGGCATGAAGAAGGTCGACGTCTTCGTCAAGGGCCCCGGATCGGGTCGTGAGACCGCGATCCGCTCGCTTCAGGCCGCAGGCCTCGAGGTCGGCTCGATCAACGACGTGACGCCGCAGGCGCACAACGGCTGCCGCCCGCCCAAGCGCCGCCGCGTCTAAGTTCCGACGCTTTCGGGTCGTCGGATGCCGCGCACTGCGCGCATCCGACGGCCCGCCAAGCCTGTTCCTTCAATAACTCAACAATCCGCCGGGCCAGCCACCCGGTTGCCATCGCAGGCGTCATATAGCGGACGTCTCGCCGAAAGGAATCAACAGTGCTCATTGCACAGCGCCCCACGCTCACCGAGGAGAACATCTCCGAGTTCCGCTCGCGGTTCGTGATCGAGCCCCTCGAGCCGGGCTTCGGCTACACCCTCGGCAACTCCCTCCGCCGCACCCTTCTCTCGTCGATCCCCGGGGCTGCTGTCACCAGCATCCGCATCGACGGCGTCCTCCACGAGTTCAGCACCGTTCCCGGTGTCAAGGAAGACGTCACAGAGATCATCCTGAACATCAAGAGCCTCGTGGTCTCGAGCGAGCACGATGAGCCGATCACCGCCTACCTGCGCAAGCAGGGCGCCGGCGTCGTGACCGCCGCCGACATCTCGGCTCCCGCCGGTGTCGAGGTGCACAACCCCGAGCTCGTGATCGCCACGATCAACGAGAAGGCGCGCTTCGAGCTCGAGCTCACCATCGAGCGCGGCCGCGGCTACGTCTCCGCGACGCAGAACCGCAACGAGTACAGCGAGGCCGGCCAGATTCCGGTCGACTCGATCTACTCGCCCGTGCTCAAGGTCACCTACCGCGTCGAGGCCACCCGCGCCGGCGAGCGCACCGACTTCGACCGCCTCGTGGTCGACGTCGAGACCAAGCCCGCCATCACGCCGCGCGACGCCATCGCATCCGCCGGTCGCACCCTGACCGAGCTGTTCGGGCTGGCCCGTGAGCTGAACACCGCTGCCGAGGGCATCGAGATCGGCCCGGCTCCCGTCGACGCCGTGCTCTCGAGCGAGCTCTCGATTCCGATCGAAGACCTCGACCTCTCGGTGCGCTCGTACAACTGCCTCAAGCGCGAAGGCATCAACACCGTCAGCGAGCTCGTCGCCCTCAGCGAGACACAGCTGATGAACATCCGCAACTTCGGACAGAAGTCGGTGGATGAGGTCAAGGACAAGCTCGTGGAGCTCGGCCTGTCGCTCAAGGACTCTGTTCCCGGATTCGACGGCGCCCACTTCTACAGCGGCTACGACGACGAGACCATCTAAAGCTCGTCGCGAGCTTTCCCCCCTCAGATACTGGAGACATTGACCCATGCCTAAGCCCACCAAGGGCCCCCGCCTCGGAGGCGGCCCCGCACACGAGCGCCTCATGCTGGCGAACCTGGCCGCTGCGCTGTTCACGCACAAGTCGATCAAGACGACCGAGACCAAGGCCAAGCGCCTTCGTCCGCTCGCCGAGCGACTGATCACGTTCGCCAAGCGCGGCGACCTGCACGCCCGTCGGCGCGTGCTCGCCGTGATCGGCGACAAGAACGTCGTGCACGAGCTGTTCACGCAGATCGCTCCGCTCGTCGCGGAGCGTGAGGGCGGCTACACACGCATCACGAAGATCGGCTACCGCAAGGGCGACAACGCCCCCATGGCGCAGATCGAGCTCGTGCTCGAGCCCGTCACCCCCAAGGTCAAGGCCGCCAAGCCGGCTGCCGGCACCGCATCCGCCCCGGTCGAGGAGGCGCCCGTCGCCGACGAGACCGTGACGGACTCCGAGGCCGCGGTCGACGAGGCCGTCGCGACGGACGCCGAGGCGCCCGCCGAGACCGCTGCTGCGGACGAGGCTCCCGCCGAGGCCGAAGAGGCAGAGGCGAAGTAACCTTCACCACCGAGAGCCCCGGGCATCCGATCGGATGCCCGGGGCTTTCGTCGTCCCCGGCCGTTGCGTTCGAGCCACTCGCTGGGTCGCCGTGGCCGCGGTTGCGCCACCTCCTCGGCCGTTGCGCCAGAAGATCTGGCGCAAGGGCCGCCGAAGTGGCGCAACGGCGCGTGCGAGCGGGCCGCAGGCGGCCGCCTAAACTGTGCAGGTGCTCCCCGCCCCGTCGCCCGCGTCGCCTTCGTCGCCCGTGTCGCCCGCCGCGCGCATCCGGCTCGACATCGCCTATGACGGGTCCGGCTTCGCGGGCTGGAGCAGGCAGCCGGGCCTGCGCACGGTGCAGGGCGAGATCGAGCGGGCACTCGCGACGATCCTGCATCGCTTCGGAGCGCCGCCGAGCCTCGTCGTCGCCGGGCGCACCGATGCCGGCGTGCACGCGCGCGGGCAGGTCGCGCACCTCGACCTCAGCGCCGAACAGTGCGATGCCCTGTTGCGTCCCACACGGGGCCGCAATCGCAGCGCCGATGCGGATGCCGGGGCGGCCCTGGCACGGCGGCTGAACGGCATCCTGAGCCAGGTGGGCGACATCGTGATCAACCGGGGCAGCATCGCACCGACAGGCTTCGACGCGCGCTTCTCGGCGGTGTGGCGGCGCTACGAGTACCGGTTGGCCGACGGCGGTGCGCTGCGCGATCCGCTGCGCCGCGCCGACACCACGTGGTATCCGGGGCGTCTGGACGGCGAGGCCATGGATGTCGCAGCCCGCTCCCTCACCGGACTCCACGACTTCGCGGCGTACTGCAAGCCGCGCGAGGGTGCCACGACCATCCGCACCCTGCAGGAGTTCCGCTGGGTGCGCGACGAATCGGGCGTGCTGTGCGCGCACCTGCAGGCCGACGCCTTCTGCCACAGCATGGTGCGCGCCCTCGTGGGCGCGTGCGTGGCCGTCGGGGAGGGCAAGCTCGACGGCACCGACCTGGTGCGGCTGCGCAACGCGGCCGAGCGCACGAGCGCATTCAAGGTCATGCCCGCTCGCGGGCTCACCCTCGTCGACGTCGGCTACCCGGAGGATGCCCGGCTCGCCGCCCGCGCCGAGCAGACCCGGGCCAGACGTGCGCTCGGTTTGCAGCAGCAGAGCTGACCCCGTAAGATAGCTCTTTGGTGCCTGCGCCCGGCGGCGCGGCACACGAACGTGAGCCCTCCATCGACAGGATTCCCTTCTGGAATCCGCCCGGAGTGGGATTCACGAACACCTCCGTTCGATCAGAAAGCAGCCACAGAAGTGACTCGTACGTATTCCCCGAAGGCCAGTGAGATCACTCACGACTGGTACGTCATCGACGCAGCCGACGTCGTGCTCGGTCGCCTGGCCAGCCACACGGCCGCGCTCCTGCGCGGCAAGCACAAGCCCACCTTCGTGAACCACCTCGACACGGGCGACTTCGTCATCATCATCAACGCCGACAAGGTCGCGCTGACGGGTTCGAAGGCGGAGCAGAAGAAGGCCTACCGCCACTCGGGTTACCCGGGTGGCCTCTCGGCCGTCAGCTACTCGGAGCTCCTCGAGAAGAACCCCGTGCGCGCCGTGGAGAAGGCCGTGCGCGGCATGCTCCCGAAGAACTCGCTCGGACGCGCGCAGCTGAAGAAGCTCAAGGTCTACACCGGCCCGGAGCACCCCCACGCGGCGCAGCAGCCCAAGCAGTTCACCTTCACCCAGGTCGCCCAGTAGCGCCCGGCCAGACAGACACAGAGATAAAGGACTTCCATCACCGTGGCGAAGATCGCAGACCAGATTGACGCGGCTCCGGAGAGCTACAGCACCGAGACTCCGGCCGACGCCGCTGCTCCCCGTGCACCCCGGGCCGTCCTGAACGTTTCCGGCTCGGCCGTCGGCCGACGCAAGCAGGCCATCGCCCGCGCCCGCGTCGTTCCCGGCTCCGGAACCATCACCGTGAACGGCCGCGAGATCGCGGACTACTTCCCGAACAAGCTGCACCAGCAGCTCATCACCGACCCCTTCAAGGTTCTCGACCTCGTCGGCAGCTACGACGTCGTCGCCCGCATCACCGGCGGCGGCCCCTCGGGCCAGGCCGGCGCACTGCGCCTGGCGATCGCCCGTTCGCTGAACGAGATCGACCGTGAGAACAACCGCGCCATCCTCAAGAAGGCCGGATTCCTCACGCGTGACGCCCGCGTCATCGAGCGCAAGAAGGCCGGTCTGAAGAAGGCCCGCAAGGCGTCGCAGTTCTCGAAGCGCTAACGCTTCCCGAGCGCACCATGCCTCGTCTCTTCGGCACCGACGGGGTCCGGGGCCTGGCCAACCGTGAACTCACGGCTGACCTGGCCCTGGGCCTCGCCCAGGCCAGCGCCTTCGTGCTCATGCGCGGAAAGCGCGCTGAAGCACGTCGTGCCGCCGGGCGCCGCCCCGTCGCCGTCGTGGCTCGCGACCCTCGGGTCTCGGGCGAATTCCTGACGGCGGCCGTCGCCGCCGGGCTCGCGAGCTCCGGCGTCGACGTGCTCGACGCCGGCGTCATCCCGACGCCCGCGACCGCCTACCTGATCGCCGACATCGGCGCCGACTTCGGCGTCATGGTGTCGGCGTCGCACAACCCCGCGCCCGACAACGGCATCAAGATCTTCGCGTTCGGCGGCACCAAGCTCCCCGACGAGGTCGAGGACCGCATCGAGGAGCACCTCGGCATCGAGAAGCTGCTCCCGACGGGCGGCGAGGTCGGCCGCATCCGCCGGTTCGCGGATGCCGAGGACCGCTACGTGCTGCACCTCATGGAGACGCTGCCCAACCGCCTCGAGGGTGTGCACGTCGTGCTCGACTGCGCCCACGGGGCCGCGGCCGGGGTCTCTCCCGAGGTCTTCACCCTCGCGGGTGCCACCGTGAGCGTCATCGGCGCCGATCCTGACGGCGTGAACATCAACGACGGCGTCGGCTCCACGCACCTCGACCACCTGGCCCAGAAGGTGCTGGAACTGGGCGCCGACATCGGCATCGCCCACGACGGCGACGCGGACCGCTGCCTCGCCGTGGACCGTGCGGGCAACGTCGTGGACGGCGACCAGATCATGGCCATCCTCGCGGTCGCCATGAAGGAGCGCGGCCACCTGACGGCCGACACCCTCGTCGTGACCGTCATGAGCAACTTGGGACTGAAGAAGTCCATGGCCGCGAACGGCATCACGGTCGTCGAGACGAGCGTGGGCGACCGGTACGTGCTCGAGGAACTGAACGCCCACGGCTACGCCCTCGGTGGAGAGCAGTCCGGGCACGTCATCATGACCGAGCACGCCACGACGGGTGACGGCATCCTGACCGGCCTGCACCTCGTGGCCGAGATGGCCCGCACCGGCAAGTCGCTCGCGGAGCTGGCCTCGGTGATGACCGTCTTCCCGCAGGTGCTCGTGAACGTGCGGGGCGTCGACCACCACGCCCTGAAGGACAACGAGGGCATCGCGAAGGCCGTCGCCGACGTGGAGGCCGAACTCGGCGACACCGGCCGCGTGCTGCTGCGGCCCTCAGGCACCGAGCCCATGGTGCGCGTGATGGTGGAGGCCGCCGACCAGGTGACGGCCGATCGGCTGGCCCATGAGCTCGCCGACGTCGTGCGTGCCGAGCTCGCCCTGCCGATCGTCACGCCCTAGCGAGTTCCGGCGGAGTTCCGAGGGCTGGGGGTCCCGCCCGAAGATGCCTACCGACCCCCGGACCCTCACCCCTCGGAACTCCGTCTCTCGGGGCTGGGGGTCCCGCCCGAAGATGCCCGCCGACCCACGGACCCCCACCCCTCGGAACTCCGCCTCTCGGGGCTGCGGGTTCCGCCCAAAGATGCCCACCGACCCCCGGACCTCTCGGGGCTGGGGGTTCCGCTGGTGCGTTCTCCGGGGTTCTCAGAGCTTGCGCAGCAGCACGCTGTCGACGGCGTGGTTCGCGTCCTTGCGCAGCACGAGCGTGGCGCGTGAGCGCGTGGGGCGGATGTTCTGCACCAGGTTCGGCTCGTTGATCGACTGCCAGATGCTGCGGGCCTGCTCGCGCGCCTGCTCCTCGGTCAACGAGGCGTAGCGGTGGAAGTAGGACTTGGGATCGCTGAACGCGCCGCGCTGCAGCTTCAGGAAGCGCTCCTCGTACCAGCGGGCGATGTCGCTCGTACGGGCGTCCACGTAGATGCTGAAGTCGAACAGGTCGCTGACCGCGAGGCGGTGGGCGGCCGAGGGCGGCTGCAGAACGTTGAGCCCCTCGATGATGAGCACGTCGGGCTGGCGCACGGTGATCTGGGCGTTCGGCACGATGTCGTAGCTCAGGTGCGAGTAGAAGGGCGCCCGCGCCTCTGCGGCTCCCGACTTCACCTCGCTCACGAAGCGCAGCAGCGCCCGCCGATCGTACGACTCGGGGAAGCCCTTGCGCGCCATCAGCCCCCGCCGTTGCAGCTCCGCGTTGTCGAACAGGAAGCCGTCGGTGGTGACGAGCTCGACCCGGGGGGTGTTCTCCCAGCGCGAGAGCAGCTCGCGCAGCAGCCGGGCGATGGTCGACTTGCCCACGGCGACCGACCCCGCGATGCCGATCACGAACGGCGTGCGCGCCGCGCGTTCGCCGAGGAACCGGTTGGTGGCCTCGTGCAGGCGCTCCGTGGCAGTCACGTACATGTTCAGCAGCCGCGAGATCGGCTGGTACACATCCGTCACCTCGCCGAGGTCGAGGGGCTCGCCGAGGCCGCGCAGCTGCACGAGCTCCGTCTCACGCAGCGGGAGGGGCGTCGAGGGGGCGAGGGCGGCCCAGTCATCCCGGCTCAGCTCGAGGAACGGGGAATAGTGCGAAGATTCGCCGTTCGTGGCGGAGGGATCGGACATCGGTGCAAGCATAGTGCGGCCTCAGGAAGCCGACGGCGCCGCCGCCTAGAATCATGGGCATGTGTGGAATCGTGGGTTATGTCGGTCGTGACCGGTCACTCGAGGTGCTGGTCGGCGGTCTGAAAAGGCTCGAGTACCGGGGATACGACTCCGCCGGGGTCGCGGTCATCGACGGCGACGGCGGCCTCGGCGTGGCGAAGAAGGCCGGCAAGCTCGGCAAGCTGACGGATGAGCTGCTGGCGCACCCCATCAACGACGGCCGTACCGGCATCGGGCACACGCGCTGGGCCACGCACGGCGGCCCGACCGATCGCAACGCGCATCCGCACCTCGGCGATGACGGCCGGCTCGCCCTCATCCACAACGGCATCATCGAGAACTTCTCGGCGCTCAAGGACGAGCTGCTGAACGAGGGGTTCACCTTCGAGAGCGAGACCGACACCGAGGTCGCCGCCGTGCTGCTCGGCCGGGAGTACCGCGCCAGCGGAGACCTCCGTGAGGCCTTCCGGCGCACCGTCTCGCGGCTCGACGGCGCCTTCACGCTGCTCGCCCTGCACCAGGACGAGCCGGGGGTGGTCGTGGGCGCCCGGCGCAACTCGCCGCTCGTCATCGGCCTGGGCGACGGCGAGAACTTCCTCGGCTCCGATGTCGCCGCATTCGTCGAGCACACCCGGCGCGCCGTCGCCATCGGACAGGACCAGATCGTGGCCATCACCGCCGACGCGGTCGACGTCACCGACTTCGAGGGCCGACCGGTCGTCTCCGAGGAGTTCGACATCGCCTGGGATGCGTCGGCGAGCGAGAAGGGCGGCTGGTCGAGCTTCATGGCCAAGGAGGTCAGCGAGCAGCCGGAGGCCGTCGCCAACACCCTGCGCGGCCGCATCCACGAGGGCGGGGTCGTCATCCCCGAGCTCACGGAATTCGGCGACGACGAGCTGGCCGCCATCCGCCGCATCACCGTGATCGCCTGCGGAACGGCGTGGTACGCGGGCCTGGTCTCCAAGTACGCCATCGAGAAGTGGACCGGCGTTCCGGTCGAGGTAGAGCTCAGCCACGAATTCCGCTACCGGGACCCCGTCATCACCTCCGACACGCTCGTCATCTCGATCTCGCAGTCGGGCGAGACGATGGACACCCTGATGGCCGTCAAGTACGCCAGGGAGGCGGGCGCGAAGACCATCTCGATCTGTAACACGCAAGGCGCGACCATCCCGCGCGAGTCGGATGCCGCCGTCTACACCTACGCCGGTCCCGAGGTGGCGGTGGCATCCACCAAGGCCTTCGTCGCCCAGATCACCGCGCTCTACCTGTTCGGCCTTCACCTGGCCCGGGTGCGGAACACCCTCACGCCCGACGCGGTCACTGCCGAACTGGCCGAGCTCGAGGCGGTGCCGGCCAAGCTCACGCGTGTTCTCGAGGTGGGCGAGAGCATCCGCACCCTCGCGCACTGGATGGCCGACACCCGGGCGGTGCTCTTCCTCGGGCGGCACGTAGGGTTCCCGATCGCCCTCGAGGGTGCGCTCAAGCTCAAGGAGCTCGCCTACATCCACGCCGAGGGATTCGCGGCCGGCGAGCTGAAGCACGGTCCCATCGCCCTGATCGAACCCGGCCAGCCCGTGTTCGTGGTGGTGCCGAGCCCGCACCACTCGCCGCTGCTGCACTCGAAGGTCGTCTCGAACATCCAGGAGATCCGCGCACGCGGCGCCCGCGTGATCGCGATCGCCGAAGAGGGCGACGTCGCCGTGCTGCCGTTCGCCGACGAGGTCGTGCGCATCCCGCGGGCGACGCCCTTCTACGAGCCGCTGCTCGCCGTGGTGCCGCTGCAGATCTTCGCCATGGAGCTCTCCGAGGCGAAGGGGCTCGACGTCGACCAGCCGCGCAACCTCGCCAAGTCGGTGACGGTGGAGTGACGTGATCGCCGCCATCGGAGTGGACGTCGTCGACCTCGCGCGCTTCGAGCGCGCCATCGCGCGCACTCCGGGCCTCGTCGACCGCCTGTTCGCCGAGAGCGAACAGGGTCGGCACCCGCGCTCGCTCGCGGCGCGCTTCGCCGCCAAGGAGGCGCTCATCAAGGCGCTCGGCGGCGACTCCGGCCTGCGCTGGCACGACATGGTGATCGTCTCGGACGAGCACGGCGACCCGGCGTTCGAACTCACGGGAACCGTTGCGGCCATCGCCGCCCGCCGGGGCGTGCGCCGGGTGCACGTCTCGATGAGTCACGACGCGGGCATCGCCACGGCGTTCGTGGTCACCGAGACGGATGCCGTGCCCGGCCCGGGCGGCAACGACGACAAGGGCGGCAACGACGGCCCCGGCGGCAACGACGGGAACGACGCGTGAGCGCCTTCGAACCGCCGTCGTTCCGGGAGGCGGTCATCGACCTCGGCGCCGTGCGTGAGAACGTGGCCGCGCTGCGCGCGCACATCGGCACGCGGCACACGATGGCCGTCGTCAAGGCCAACGGCTACGGTCACGGCGCCGTTCCCGTCGCCCGGGCGGCGCTCGCCGGGGGAGCGGACTGGCTCGGCGTGGCCGAGATCGCCGAGGCGCTCGAACTGCGCTCTGCCGGCATCACCGCCCCGGTGCTCGCGTGGCTGCACGACCCCGACGAGGACTTCGACGAGGCGCTCGCCGCCGAGGTCGCGGTCGGCATCTCCACTTCCGGCCAGCTCGAGGCGCTCGCCGCAGCGGCGGACCGACAGGGCCGCCGCGCCCGCGCCCACGTCAAGCTCGACACGGGGCTCAGCCGCAACGGAGTCCCGCGCGAGCAGTGGGGCGAGGTCTTCGAACGCGCACGGGATCTCCAGGGCGCCGTGCTCGTCGAGGGCGTGTTCAGTCACGTCTCGAACGCCTCGCCCGACGACGACGCCGCGCAGCGTGCCGCGTTCGAGCAGGGACTCGCCGTGGCCGCCGCCCACGGCATCCGTCCCCCCATTCGGCACCTCGCCGCCACGGCCTCGGCTATCTCGAGTCCCGAGAACCGGTTCGACATGGTTCGACTTGGTATCGGCATCTACGGGCTCTCCCCCTGGACCGGCACGGATGCCGGCGTCGCGCTGCGCGCCGCGATGACGCTGCGGGGCCGCGTCGCCAACGTGCGCCGCGTGCAGGCGGGAGCGGGCGCCTCCTACGACTACACCTGGCGCGCCGAGCGCGACACCACGCTCGCACTCGTGCCGCTTGGCTATGCGGAGGGTGTTCCCCGGCACGCGTCGGGCAGGGCCGAGGTCACGATCGCGGGCCGGCGGCATCCGATCGTCGGGCGTATCGCGATGGACCAGTTCATCGTCGACGTGGGGGATTCGCCCGTGCAGATCGGCGACGCCGTCGTGCTGTTCGGCGACCCGGCGAGTGGCGCCCCATCGGCCGACGATTGGGCACGCGCCGCCGACACCATCAACTACGAGATCGTCACGCGCGTCGGCAACCGGGTCGTGCGGCGCTACCGGGAATCATGAGCACCACCCTCGGCATCGCCACGGCGGAGCAGATGACGGCGCTGGGCGAGCGCCTCGCCGCGACGCTGCGTGCGGGCGACCTGCTCGTGCTGACCGGCCCACTCGGCGCCGGCAAGACCACCCTCACCCGCGGGCTCGGCGCCGGTCTCGGCGTGCGCGGCCGGGTGCAGAGCCCCACGTTCGTGCTCGCCCGCACGCATCCGTCGCTCGTCGACGGCCCGCCGCTCGTGCACGTCGACGCCTACCGGCTCTCGAGCGCGCTCGAGCTCGACGACCTCGACATCGACTTCGCCCGCTCCGTCGTGGTCGTCGAGTGGGGCAAGGGCATGCTCGAGGGCATCAGTGACTCCTGGCTCGAGGTCGACATCGAGCGGCCGACCGGCGGCGGGGCGCGGAATGCGGCGGGAGCAGGCGCGGCCCAGGAGGCCGATGACCCCGCCGACGAGGTGGACGAGCCCCGCACCGTGAGCATCCGCGGCGTCGGCCCGCGCTGGGCCGACACCGAGTTCGCCCAGGAGCGCGACGCGTAGGCTGGGAGGGTGCTGCTCGCCATCGACACCTCCGCCGGAACGAGCGTCGCCGTCGTCGACCGCGAGGGCGGCATCCTGAGCGAAGTCGCCGTCGCCGACACCATGCGTCACGCCGAGGTCATCGGCGCCCTGATCCAGCAGGCACTCGCCCAGGCGGACGTGCCGCCGACGGCGCTCTCGGGGGTCGTCGCCGGAATGGGGCCGGGGCCCTTCACCGGGCTGCGCGTGGGCATCGCGGCCGCGCGCATGTTCGCCTATGCGATCGCCCGCCCGCTCGTGCCCGTCGTCAGCCACGACGCGCTCGCGTACGCGCACTATGGCGAGGGCGCTTACGGGCCGTTGCTCGTCGTGACGGACGCGCGCCGGCGCGAGGTGTACTGGTCGTTCTACGGCGGCCCCGACGACGTCGGCCTGCCCGAGCGCCTCGACGGGCCCGGACTTGCCCGGCCCGACACCGTTCCGCACGCGGATGTTCCCCGTCTGGACGCCGCGGAGGTCTCGGCCGGCGCCCTCGGCATGGTCGCCGAGATCGCCTTCGCCGCGGGGAGGCCCTTCGCCGCCGATGAGCCGCTCTACCTGCGCTCTCCCGACGTGACGCCCTCGTCGGCACCGAAGCGGGTGACCGCATGAGCCGGCAGCTGCGGCGCGCACACCCGAGTGACCTCGACGCGATCATGGCCATCGAGACGAGCACCTTCACGACGGATGCCTGGTCGCGCGAGGCCATGCTCAGCGACCTGGAGAGTCCCCACACGTATTACCTCGTCGTCGTCGTCGTCGACGTCGACGTCCCCGCCGCGGTCGTGGGCTACGCCGGCCTGCTTGCGCCCGAGGCGGCCGGCGAGGGCGACGTGCAGACGATCGCGGTCCATCCCTCGGCCCGTGGAGAGGGCCTGGGCCGGGCGCTCATGCTCGCCCTCATCGACGAGGCCCGCCGTCGCGGAGCCGAGCACGTGTTCCTCGAGGTGCGCGCCGACAACCCCGTGGCGCGAGCGCTGTACGAGAGCCTCGGCTTCAGCCAGATCGCGGTCCGCCCGCATTACTACCAGCCCGACGATGTCGATGCGATCGTGATGCGCCTCGCCGTGCCAGCCGCTCGCGCGCGTCTGGCCGTGGGGCAGGAGGCGCTGTGAACCGGGAGAATCCGCTCGTGCTCGGCATCGAGACCTCGTGCGACGAGACGGGCGTCGGCATCGTGCGCGGGCGCACGCTGCTGGCCAACACCATCGCCTCGTCGATGGACGAGCACGCGCGCTACGGCGGAGTGGTGCCCGAAGTCGCAGCCCGTGCCCACCTCGAGGCGATGATCCCGACCATCCGGACCGCGGTCGCCGAAGCAGGCGTGAACCTGCACGACATCGACGCCGTAGCCGTCACGAGCGGGCCGGGCCTCGCCGGCGCGCTGATGGTCGGGGTCGGTGCGGCCAAGGCGCTCGCCCTGGCGCTCGACAAGCCCCTCTACGCCGTGAACCACCTCGTCGGTCACGTCGGCGCCGATGTGCTCAGCGAGGCCGGGCACATCGAGTACCCCACGATCGCGCTGCTGGTCTCGGGCGGCCACACCTCGCTGCTGCTCGTGCGCGATCTCGTGGGCGACGTCGAACTGCTCGGCGAGACGATCGATGACGCGGCCGGGGAGGCCTTCGACAAGGTCGCCCGCATCCTGGGCCTGCCCTACCCGGGCGGCCCGCACATCGACCGGCTCGCCGCGGAGGGCGACCCCAAGGCCATCCGCTTCCCCCGAGGCCTCACGCTGCCGAAGGACATGGCGGCGCACCGCTACGACTTCAGCTTCTCGGGCCTCAAGACCGCGGTCGCGCGCTGGGTCGAGCGGCGCACCGATGCCGGCGAGCCGGTGCCCGTCGCCGACGTCGCCGCCTCGTTCCGCGAGGCCGTGGCCGACGTGCTGCTCGGCAAGGCGATCGCCGCCTGCGTGGACTACGGGGTGCCGCGCCTGCTTCTCGGCGGCGGCGTCGTGGCCAACGCCCGGGTGCGAGAGCTCGCCGGGCAAAGGGCGGATGCCGCGGGAATCGAGCTGCGCATCCCGCCGCTCTCGCTGTGCACAGACAACGGCGCCATGATCGCCGCTCTCGGCGCGCAGCTCATCATGGCCGGGCGTGCTGCCTCCTCGCTCGAGTTCGGAGCCGACTCGACGCTGCCGGTCACGGACATCCAGGTCGATTGAGGCACTTTCGGGCAGCGGCGGGGTTCTTCCCCCGCCTGCACCCCCGAGAGTAGTCTGAAGCTGGGAGAACGCCGACAGGGGGTTCACTCACCCAACGCCTCGAAGGAGACGAAACACATGAGCAATCCGACCAGTCCCACACCGGGCGAACCGGACTTCGGCGACCGCCCGGGCGGCAGCATCCCCGACGAGCCGGCGCCCTCGGTCGACCCGCCTGCAGCGCCCGAGCCTCCCCGCGCACCTGAACCGCCCGCTCCGCCGGCGTATGGCGCACCGGCTCCCGGCTACGGCGCCCCTCCCGGACCGCCGCCCGCGTACGGAGCTCCGCAGCCCGGCTACGGCGCCCCGGCACAGCCCGGCTACGCCACCCCGGCGTATGGCCAGGGTTACGGCGGGCCGCAGCAGCCCGGCAAGACTCCCGTACTGAGCATCATCTCGTTGATCGCAGGCATCCTCGGATTCCTGGGCGCCTGGCTATTCGGCATCGGCTTCGTTCCCGCCGTCGCGGCGATCATCCTCGGCTTCCTCGGACGCAAGAGGGAGCCGGCCGCGAAGGGCATGTGGCTGACGGGCATCATCCTCGGCTTCGTCGGCCTGCTGATCGCCCTCATCTTCGGCATCTTCTGGATCTTCGTGCTCGTCGCCGCGAGCACGAGCAACTACAACACCTACTGAGTTCTCTCCTCAGCACAGGGCGGACGGCCGGGCGCCGTGCGCCCTGTGCTATGCATGACGCATGAGCGAGACCGGTTCCGAGCCTCGGGTACCCGGGTACTCCACCGGGGCGAGCCTTCCGGCGCCGCCACCCGGAGCCATCGTGCTCCCGCCGCAGCGACGCGGCCCCACCGGAACCTCGGCCTGGCTCGGGGTGCTCGGCCTCATCGTGTGCCTGTTCGCTCCGTGGGGAGCCGTCGCATCGCTCCTGGCGATCGTGCTCGGATTCATCTCGAGGAGCGTCGACCCGCCCAGCCGGGCCGAGAGGCTCGTGGGCATCGTCTCGGGCTTCGTCGGACTGGTGCTCGCGGCCGTCTGGGTGCTCGTAGTGCTCGGGTTCGCGCAGCAGATGGCGGCGCGCGCCCTCTGAAACGGCTCGCTAGACCCGCTCGACGAGAAGAGTGGCGTGGCGCCCGGCGACCCGAGTCATCACGATGGTCGCGCTCGCCGAACCCTTCAGCGCGAGCCGCTTGCGCAGCGCCGCAGGGTCGACGTCGACGCCGCGCTTCTTGATCTCGAGGGTGCCGATGCCGCGCTCGCGCAGTGCCGCCTTGAGCTTCTTCTCGTCGGCAGGAAGCGTCTCGAGCACGCGGAACGCGGTCGCGAAGGGCGTTGGCCGCGCGCTGTCCGAGGTGAGGTAGGCGATGCCCTCGCTCAGCATCCGGGCGTCGAGGCTGCGTGCGAGATCGCCGATGAGGCGCGCTCGGATGACGGCACCGTCGGGTTCGTAGACGTACTCGCCGAGCGGCCCCGCCTCGGCGTCGACGGAGTCCGCGGCGGCGGCCAGCTCGTGCGTGCCGCCTGTGCCGGTGAGCAACGCCGAGCGACGGATGCCGTCGCGGGCCAGCGCGCCGAACCACAGCGTCATCTCGACGAGGGCGCCGTTGACCGAGACCCACTGGGCCTCGGCGTCGGCGGGGATGAGGTCGCGGTCCAGGCCGGGGCCGAGCTTGACGCCGACCGGCAGCCGCTCAGCGAGGCCGAAGGCGAACGAGAGGGAGGGGGAGTAGTCCTCCGGCCGCGTGAGCCGGTGCGTGTCGTGGTGCCCTGCCGTTCGCCGTGCCGGATCGAGGTAGACGCCGCCGACCCCGGAGAGGTCGACATCTTCCGCACGGGCGTGCAGCACCTCGGCGTTGGCGAAGGGGGCGAGGTTGTAGCTCGCAATGGCCGCGGTCAGTTCATCGGCATCCGCGGCGAGAACGTCGAGGTCGAGGGCGGCGAACGCGAGGGCGTCGCCCCCGATGCCGCAGCCGAGGTCGGCGACCCAGCGCACTCCCGCGGCGGCGAACCGGCCGGCGTGCAGGGCGGCAACAGAGAGCCGCGTGGCCTGTTCCAGCCCCGCCTCGGTGAAGAGCATGCGGGCGGCGAATTCGCCGAACTTCCCTTCCGCCTTGGTGCGCAACCGCGCCTGCGTCAGGGCGGCCGCGACAAGGCCGGGATCGTGGCCCGCCGCCCTCAGCGCGGCGACGACGCGCACGATGTCGGTCGAGTTCGTGACGGGCGGGATCTCGTCGAGCAGGCGCAGGCCCTCTGGTGAGAGCAGCAGCACCAACTCCGAGCGTTCCATGCTCTCGACGGTACACGGCCCGGCTGTTGGCACTCGCGTTGCATGAGTGCCAGTCAGCCAATACACTCGACTTAGCACTCTCACATCGAGTCTGCTAACCCAGTCTTAGTACAAGAAAGAGGTCAACCGTGTCGGTCTCCATCAAGCCGCTCGAGGATCGCATCGTCATCAAGCAGGTCGAGGCAGAGCAGACCACTGCTTCCGGCCTGGTCATCCCCGACACCGCCAAGGAGAAGCCCCAGGAGGGCGAGGTCGTGGCTGTCGGTCCCGGCCGCATCGATGACAACGGCAACCGCGTTCCGCTCGACGTCAACGTCGGCGACAAGGTGCTCTACTCCAAGTACGGCGGAACCGAGGTCAAGTTCGGCGGCGAGGAGTTCCTCGTGCTGTCGGCCCGCGACGTGCTCGCGGTGGTCGTGCGCTAGCTCACCCGCTTCGAGAAGGGCCCGGATGCGATGCATCCGGGCCCTTCTGCGTGCGGCAGGAATTCGCGCGGTCGTGGCAGGCCCCGTCCCATCCACGCCCGTGGCCGCCGCGTAGACTGCTGCGAGTGGCAGGCACGAGAACCGAGACGCCGAAGACCCCATCACCGGCGATCGGCTCGCAGAACACCGGACTCGTCTTCGCCGTCTCGGCATACGTGCTCTGGGGCTTCCTTCCCATCTACTTCATCGCGCTGGCGCCGACGGGCCCGTTCGAGATCGTCGCGTGGCGCATCCTCTTCTCCCTCGTCTTCTGCGCCATCCTGCTCACCGTCACGCGCGGTTGGGGCGCCTTCACGCGGCTGCTGCGCCAGCCCCGGGTGAGTCTCACGATGGGCCTGGCCGGCGTGCTCATCTTCATCAACTGGCAGACCTACGTGTTCGCCACCGTGAGCGGTCAGGTGGTCGAGGCGGCCCTGGGCTACTTCATCAACCCCATCGTCACGGTCTTCCTCGGCGTCATCGTGCTTCGCGAGCGACTGCGTCCGCTGCAGTGGATCGCCGTGGGCATCAGCATCGCCGCTGTGATCGTGCTCGCCGTCGGCTACGGTTCGCTGCCGTGGATCGCACTCGCCCTCGCGTTCTCGTTCGGGTTCTACGGGCTGATCAAGAAGAACGTCGGCCATCAGGTCGACGCCGTCTCGGGGCTCACCCTCGAGACCCTGTGGCTTGCGCCCGTCGCGGTGCTCGTGCTCGTGCTCGTGCAGGTGATCGGCGGCGGCATCACCTTCGGCAGCGTGGGCACGTGGAACACGGTGCTGCTCATCGCGGCCGGCGCGATCACCGCTGTTCCCCTTCTCTTCTTCGCGGCTGCCTCCCGGCGCCTTCCGCTGGTGTACATGGGCTTCATCCAGTACTTCGCCCCGTTCATCCAGTTCATCGTGGGTGTCGCCGTGCTGCACGAGGCGATGCCGCCGGAACGCTGGTTCGGCTTCGCGCTCGTGTGGGTCGCCCTTCTGGTGCTCGCCGTCGACCTGGTGAGAACGGCGCGCACCTCGCGGCGCGCATCCGTCGTCACGGCCTGATTCCTCAGTAGGGTGGCGCCGACCCTTTCGAAGGAGCAGCCGATGCCCGCCCGCGCCACGGCCCTCATTGCGCTCGCGGGAGCCCTGCTGCTCACGCTGTGCGGGTGCACGAACACAGACAAGGCCTCCCGCCCCGTTCCTTCGGTCACCGCAGGCCCGATCGCGGTCACTGCTCATCCCGGTGACGGCATCCTGCGGGTGGCGACGGTGCTCGACGGCGGCGATGCGGCAGCGGTCTCGGCGGCAGTCGTCGCCGGTACGGAGCTGGCCGCTCGCGAGGTCGACGAGCAGGGCGGGGTGGCGGGAGCCGATCTCGTGCTCATCCATCGGGTGATCGGTGGCGACGGCGCAGCACTCGCCGCCGACCTGCTCGCCCACGGCGTCGACGTGGTGCTCTGGGGTGGGGCGGCGGATGCCGACGCCGGCCTTCGCGATGCGCTCGGCGCCGCCGGGACGAGCATCGTGCCCCTGCCGGCACTCGGCGACCCCGGTGCCCTCGCTCCGGTCGACGACACGTTCGCCGCCCGGCTGAAGAGCGCCGATCCCGGCCTGGAAGCCCTGTCGGGAGGGCCGGAGGGATATGACGTTCTCCTGAGGCTCGCCCTGGCGGCGATCTCCGCTCACAACGACAGCGGAGCGGCGGTCGCCGCGGCGCTGCCGGACCTGTCTCACGACGGCTTCGAGTGCTCCGGTTGGGGGCAGTGCGCCGATGCCCTCTCCGATGGATCCGACATCAGCTACCGGGGTGTCGCAGCGACGCCGTGATGGCGAATTGTTTCGTCGAAGAACGCTCTCACTACGGAATTCGTCGAAAAGCACCCGGTTCTTTGCGGCAATGTAACAATTCGGGCCGTGTTGCAACACTGTGACCTGTTTGGCTTGTTTCGCCTAGCAGTGCCCAATACTGTGACACCACGGCAGTCATGTCGACTGCCGGTCACATTCCACACGCCCAAGGAGCAACATGAGCGTATTTGCGAAGGCCAAGGCCTCGCGCTCTGCCGGGGCAGTACTGAGCGGTATCGCCGTCGTCGGCGTCAGCGCTCTGCTACTGACCGCGTGCAGCAGCGGCGGCGGCACTGCCAGCACCCCTTCGACCTCGGCGGCTGCCGACGCTGGCGACGCCCTGCCCATCAAGGCGGGAGACCGCGACCTCGACCTGAAGGTCGGCACGATCCTCCCCGAGTCGGGCACCCTCGCCTTCCTCGGCCCGCCCGAGGAAGCCGGCGTCAAGCTCGGCGCGAGCGACGTCAACGCCGCGGACTCCGGTCTGAAGCTCGACGTGACCTACCGCGACTCCGGTGACACCACGACCGACACCGCCACCGTCTCCGTCACCGATCTGCTCTCGCAGGGCGTCTCGGCGATCATCGGTGCGGCATCCTCGGGTGTCTCGAAGACCGTGATCGACCAGATCACGGGCGCCGGCGTCGTGCAGTTCTCGCCGGCGAACACGTCGCCCGACTTCACGACCTACAACGACAAGGGCCTGTACTTCCGTACCGCCCCCTCGGACCTGCTCCAGGGTGAGGTTCTCGGAAACCAGATCGCTGAGGACGGCGTTCAGTCGCTCGGCCTGCTCGTGCTGAACGACCCGTACGGCACCGGCCTGGCCAAGCAGCTGAAGTCGACGTTCGAGGACGCCGGCGGAAAGGTCGTCGCCGAGGAGCTGTTCAACTCGGGCGACTCCAACTTCGACGCCCAGCTGGCCTCCATCAACGCGGCGAAGCCCGACGCGGTGGCCGTCATCACGTTCGATGAGGCGAAGGTCGCCGTTCCGGCACTGGTCGGCAGCGGCTTCCCCGGCGACAAGCTCTACTTCGTCGACGGAAACCTGGCGGACTACAGCAAGGACTTCGCCCCCGGCCTCATCAAGGGATCGAAGGGCACGCTGCCCGGCCCGAAGCTGAAGGACGACTTCCGCACCAAGCTGCTCGGAACCGACCCGGCCCTGACGGACTTCAGCTACGGCCCCGAGTCCTACGACGCCACCGTGCTCATCGCACTGGCCGCCTACGCGGCCAACAGCACCGAGGGCACCGAGATCGCCAAGTACCTGCAGCAGGTCTCCGGCGGCAGCGGCAAGGGCGAGAAGGTCACCTCCTTCGAAGAGGGCGCCAAGCTCCTCAAGGAAGGCAAGCAGATCGACTACGACGGCCCCAGCGGACCGATCACGCTCGACAAGAACGGTGACCCGACCGAGGCCACCATCGGCATCTACCAGTACGGTGCCGACAACACCTACAAGCGCATCAACTGACGCGTCAGTGACGGAGGGGCCCCGGCGCGAGCCGGGGCCCTTTCGCGTGCCGGTCGGGCGGGCACCTCTCGGGGGGGGCACGCAGAAGGGCGGATGCCGCAGCATCCGCCCTTCGTGTGTCGCGCTGGTGCGCCTAGGCGCCGAGGGTGCCGAGATAGAGGCCGATGACCTTCGGGTCGTTCAGCAGCTCACGGCCGGTACCGGTGTAGGCGTCGCGGCCCTGGTCGAGCACGTAGCCGCGGTCGCAGATCTGCAGGCAGCGTCGCGCGTTCTGCTCGACCATGATCGTGGTCACGCCGGCACGGTTGATCTCCTTGACGCGCAGGAACGCCTCGTCCTGGCGCACGGGGGAGAGGCCGGCAGAGGGCTCGTCGAGGAGCATGACGTGCGGGCCCATCATGAGCGCACGCGACATGGCGACCATCTGGCGCTCACCGCCCGACAGCGAGCCCGCCCGCTGCGGAAGACGACGGCCGAGCTCAGGGAAGATCTCGGTGACGAACTCGAGGCGTTCCTTCAGCCCCTTGGGCTTCTGGTACATGCCCATCTCGAGGTTCTCCTGGATGGTCAGCGACGGGAAGACGTTGTTCGTCTGCGGCACGAAGCCGACGCCCTTGGCGACGAGCTTGTTGGCCTTGAGATTGGTAATCTCCTCGCCCTGCAGGAAGATTCCGCCCTCGCGCACCTTCACGAGGCCGAAGATGGCCTTCAGCAGAGTCGACTTGCCGGCGCCGTTGGGGCCGATGATGCCGATGAGCTCGCCCTGGTTGGCCACGAGCGAGCAGGAGTTCAGGATGTTCACGCCCGGCAGGTAGCCCGCCGTCACGTTGCGCACCTCGACGACCGAACGGGCGGTGGCCGCCGGTGCCGGTGTCAGGGTGGCGTCACTGTTCGTCATCGATGAGCTCCTTCAGTACCTCGATGTGCTCCGAGTCCTCGGTGCCGAGGTCGGTGTCGTGGTGGCGCCCGAGGTAGGCGTCGATCACGGCCTCGTTCTGCATGACGGTGTGGGGATCACCCTCTGCCACGACCTTGCCCTCGGCCATCACGATGACCCAGTCGGCGATGTGGCGCACCATGTGCATGTCGTGCTCGACGAACAGCACGGTCATGCCCTGGTTCTTCAGATCGAGGATGTGGTCCAGCAGCGACTGGGTCAGGGCCGGGTTCACACCCGCCATCGGCTCGTCGAGCATGACCAGCTCAGGGTCGCTCATGAGGGCGCGTGCCATCTCGAGCAGCTTGCGCTGGCCGCCCGAGAGTGATGCGGCGTAGTCGTTCTTCTTGCCGTCGAGCTTGAAGCGCGTGAGCAGTTCGATCGCCTTCTGCTCGTTCGCGCTCTCCTGCCGTCGCCAGAGGAAGGGCAGCACCGACCGGAACAGGTTCTCGCCCGACTGGCCCTTGGCTCCGAGCTTCATGTTGTCGAGAACCGAGAGCAGGCCGAGCGACTTGGTCAGCTGGAACGTGCGAATGAGGCCCATGCGAGCGACCCGGTAGGCGGGCACGTGCGCCAGCGGCTTCTTGTCGAACTCCCACACGCCCGCATCCGGCCGGTCGAAGCCGGTGAGCAGATTGAAGAAGGTCGTCTTGCCGGCGCCGTTCGGGCCGATGAGGGCGGTGATGGCGCCGCGCGGAATCTCGACGTGCTCGACGTCGACGGCGGTCAATCCGCCGAAGGTGCGTCGGACGCCGTCGGCGATGAGGATGGGATCCACCTTGCGGCAGCCGGGCTCGGCCTCGCCGATGTGCAGTCCGGTCGTCTTGACCGGACTGGTCGCGGAAGAGATGTCACTTGACAAAGGCCAGCTCCTTCTTGTTTCCGAGGATGCCTTGAGGCCTGAAGATCACGATCAGCATGATCGCCACGCCCACCAGGATGAACCGTAGCTGACCAGCCTGAACCTGTGACATGAATGGCAGCCAGCCGGCCTCGACCGCTCGCGCGATGAAGCCCGAGAAGAACGAGAGCAGCACCCAGAAGATCATCGAGCCGACGATGGGGCCGAGGATGGTGGCGGCACCGCCGAGCAGCAGGATCGCGTAGATGAAGAACGTGAGCGAGGTCTGGTAGTTGGCCGGAACCACCGCGCGGGGCAGCACGAAGATCATGCCGGCCAGGGTGCCGAAGACGCCACCGAGGATGAGGCTCTGCATCTTGTAGGAGTACACGTTCTTGCCGAGGGCGCGCACCGCATCCTCGTCTTCACGGATGCCCTTGATGACGCGCCCCCACGGGCTGCGCATGATGAGCCAGGTGAACAGGGCCGCGAGGATGACCACGCTCCACCCGACGATGCGCACCCACCAGTCGTAGGCGTTGTACTGCCAGGGGCCGAACCCGTAGGTTCCGGGCGGAATCGGGTTGAGGTCGCCGAAGCCGCCCTTGTAGCCGCTGAGGCCGGTCGCCGATCCGGTGATCGATTCGAACGTGTTCGTCGTGAACAGCAGGCGCAGGATCTCGGCGGCCGCGATCGTCACGATGGCGAGGTAGTCCGCCCGCAACCGCAGCGTCGGGATGCCCAGGATGAGGGCGAAGATGACGGATGCGCCCACGCCGACCAGCACCGACGCCCAGACCGGGAACCCGAAGGTGAGGGTCGAGATGGCGTAGCCGTAGGCGCCGAGCGCCATGAATCCGGCCTGGCCGAAGTTCAGCAGTCCGGTGTAGCCGAAGTGGATGGCAAGCCCCAGTGCGGCCAGGGCGTAGGCGGCGGTCGTCGGGCTGATGAGCTCCTGCGACGCGTTCGAGAAGATGGCTCCCCAGTCGAGCATGGCCGGCCCCTATCCGATTCTCTCTTTGCGACCCAGGATGCCCTGCGGTCGAAGCAGGAGCACGAGGATCAGGACGACGAGCGCTCCGACGTACTTGAGGTCGGAGGGCAGCCAGAGCGTCGACAGCTCGACGAACAGGCCGACGACGAGCGAGCCGACAAGGGCGCCGAACGCGGTGCCGAGGCCGCCGAGCGTGACCGCGGCGAAGACGAGCAGCAGGATCTGGAAGCCCATGTCCCAGCTGACGCCCGGACGGTAGTAGGCGTACAGGATGCCGGAGAGGCCCGCGAGGGCGCCGCCCATGACCCACACGATGCGGATGACCCTGTCGACGTCGATACCGCTGGCCGAGGCGAGGCTGGGGTTGTCGGAGACCGCGCGGGTGGCCTTGCCGATGCGGGTGCGCAGCAGGAAGAACGCCACTCCGCCCAGCACGACGAGGCTGATGACCATGCTGAGCACGTCGACCCAGGACAGGCTCGCGGCGCCGATGCGCAGTTCCGAGGGAAGCGTCGCTCCCGGCAGCTGGCGCGTCGCGCCGCCGTAGAAGAACTGGTACACGTACCGGATGGCGAGCGAGAGGCCGATGCTGACGATCATCATCGGGATGAGGCCGACGCCCTTCTTGCGCAGCGGCTTCCAGATGACGGCATCCATGCTCCAGCCGAGTCCGGCGGAGAGGATGAGCGCGATGGCGATGCCCGCCCAGAGCGGCCATCCGAGGATGGTGCTGAACGTGAGCGTCATCAGCGCGCCGAAGGTGATCATCTCGGAGTGCGCGAAGTTGGACAGGCCCGTCGTTCCGAAGATGAGGGAGAGGCCGATGGCCGCGAGCGCGAGCATGAGCCCGAAGTTCAGGCCGTTGATCAGGCGTTGCAGCAGCTGGTCCCAGAACGTGTTCGTGACCCGCTGGCCCTGGCCGAGGAAGAAGTTGACCGCCTTCGTCTGAGTGAGCCCGAACTCCGCCGTCTGGGTCGCCCCGCCCTTGGCCACGACGACGCCCTTGGGGAGGGTCTCCTCGTCGAGGGTGACCTTGTAGCTGCCCTTCGCGGCGACGTGGATGCGCCACTGGCCCGCGGCATCCGTCTTCACCGTGACCTTCTCACCGTTGCCGGAGACCGTGATCTCGACGCCTTCGAGGGGCTTCTGGTTGTACTGCACGTTGCCGGCGAACGTGTAGTCACCGGAACCGCCCTCGTCGGCGTGCGCCGGGGCGGCGGCGAACAGGCTGAGCCCGATGGCCGCGAGCAGGGCAGTCAGCAGGAGCACGAGAAAACCCGGTGCTCGCCTGTGTACCGCATCAGTGGATCGCACTGAACCTCCATGGTGGTGCCCCGCGGCCCCGAGTTCCGGTCTGTCAACGACGGTGTCGACAGTACGTGCTGATTATGTCTTATGTGTTTCGGCGGTGCTGTGTGTCGTGTGGTGATTCTGGGGGGAGGAATGCCTTGGACGCAAACTCGCTTAACATTGGTGAACCGGTCGAATCATCACGATGGCCCCGGTTCGCAATTGATCTGCGCGACGAAAAGGACTGACATGGGCGAGCCCGATCCCTTCGGATTCATCGGACTGACGTATGACGACGTGCTGCTGCTTCCCGGGCACACCGACGTCATCCCGAGCGAGGCCGACACCACCAGCAGGCTCACGCGGCGCATCAACGTGGCCGTGCCGCTGCTCTCCTCCGCGATGGACACGGTGACCGAGACGCGCATGGCGATCGCGATGGCGCGCCAGGGCGGCATCGGCATCCTGCACCGCAATCTCTCCATCGAGGACCAGGCTGCGCAGGTCGACCTGGTGAAGCGCAGCGAGTCGGGCATGATCACCAACCCCGTCACGACCACGCCGGATGCCTCGGTCGCCGATGTCGATGACCTGTGCGCCCAGTACCGCGTCAGCGGCGTTCCCGTGATCGACGAGGACGGCGTGCTCGTCGGCATCATCACCAACCGCGACATGCGCTTCGTCTCGGACTTCGAGAAGAAGACGACGCTCGTACGCGACGTGATGACCAAGCAGCCCCTCATCACCGGGCGCGTCGGGATCGATCCCGACGAGGCCGTCGCCATCTTCGCGCAGCACAAGATCGAGAAGCTTCCCCTCGTCGATGACGCCGGCCGTCTCACCGGCCTGATCACGGTGAAGGACTTCGACAAGTCGGAGCAGTACCCCAACGCCACGAAGGACGAGGAGGGCCGTCTGCGCGTCGGTGCCGCCATCGGCTTCTTCGGCGACGCCTGGGAGCGTGCCACGGCGCTGCTCGAGGCGGGCGTGGACGTGCTCGTCGTCGACACCGCCAACGGCGAGAGCGCCGGCGTGCTCGACATCATCCGACGGCTGAAGGCCGACCCGGCCTTCGCGGGCGTCGACATCATCGGCGGCAATGTCGCGACCCGGTCGGGCGCTCAGGCGCTCATCGACGCAGGGGCCGACGCCATCAAGGTCGGTGTCGGGCCGGGCTCCATCTGCACCACCCGCATCGTCGCCGGCGTCGGAGTGCCCCAGGTCACCGCCGTCTACGAGGCCTCCCTCGCGGCGCGCGAGGCCGGCATCCCGGTGATCGCGGATGGTGGCCTGCAGTTCTCGGGTGACATCGCCAAGGCGCTCGTCGCCGGTGCGGACACCGTGATGCTCGGTTCGCTGCTGGCCGGTACGGCCGAGAGCCCCGGGGAACTCGTCTTCCAGAACGGCAAGCAGTTCAAGACCTACCGGGGCATGGGTTCCCTCGGTGCCCTGCAGACGCGCGGCAAGAAGACCTCGTACTCCAAGGACCGCTACTTCCAGGCCGACGTGCCGAACGACGACAAGCTCATCCCCGAGGGCATCGAGGGACAGGTGCCGTTCCGCGGCCCGCTCTCCGCGGTGGCGTACCAGCTCGTCGGCGGGCTGCGCCAGTCGATGTTCTACGTGGGCGCGCGCTCCATCCCCGAGCTCAAGGAGAAGGGCCGCTTCGTGCGCATCACTCCCGCCGGGCTGAAGGAATCGCATCCGCACGACGTGCAGATCGTCGTGGAGGCGCCGAACTACACGCGGTAGGCCGGTTTCCAAAAGCGAGGAGATTCCGAAAAGCGAGGCGATTCCGGGTTGGTGCCGGGCGTTTCGCGCGTTTCGGCGGCGTGTCGCGCCGAACCTCCTCGCTTTTCGGAATGTCCTCGCTTTTCGGATCTCCTCGCTTTTCGCGCGGGATGCGGAGTTCCCAGGAGATGCGGGCGGCCTTCCGGTCACTGCGCTGAGCGCAACCGCCCGATCGCCTCGGTGAGGATCTCGGGGTGGGTGCCGAAGTTGAGCCGGGCGTGGCCCCGGCCTTCTTCGGCACCGAACTCGGGGCCGTTGCCGAGCGCAACGCGGGCGTGCTCGAGGGCGTACGCCGCCGGATCGTCCCCCCAGCCGAGGGCGGAGAGGTCGAGCCAGGCGAGGTAGGTGGCGTCGGGGAGCCGGTAGCGCACCCCGGGAAGCTGCTCGGAGAGCAGCCGCTCGAGCAACCGCCGGTTCGCATCGAGCGTCTCGATGACGCCGTCGAGCCACTCCCGGCTCTCGCGGAACGCCGCGATCGCGGAGACGGCGCCGAACATCGAGGCGCGCCATTCCACTTCGGCCGGGAAGGCATCGCGGATCGCGTCTGCGCGCTCGCTCGCCGAGATGACCATGGCGCACTTGAGCCCCGCGAGGTTGAACGCCTTGCTCGCCGAGGTGACGGTGACGCCGATCTCGCGCGCCGCATCCGACACCCCCAGGAAGGGAACGAAGCTGGCGCCCGGCAGGGTGAGCGCGCCGTGGATCTCGTCGCTGATGACGGTGGCGCCGTGCCGGGCGGCGACCTCCGCGAGCGCCGCGAGCTGCGCGGCGTCGAAGCAGAGTCCGACGGGGTTGTGGGGGTTGGAGAGGATCATGGCGCGCGCTCCGCCCGAGAAGGCGGCGTCGATGCCGTCGAGGTCGAGCGACCAGCCCTCCTCGATGCCGCCGAGCAGGGGCACCGTCACGAGCGGGCGTTGCGCCTCGTCGGGCAGCTCGAAGAACGGCGGATAGACCGGTGGGCAGATGATGATGCCGTCGCCGGCATCCGTCACCTGGCGCAGCACCTCGACGATGCCCGCGCTCACGTCGACGCAGAGCGTGACCCGGGCCGGATCGAGCCTCCAGTTCCACCGCTCAGCCGCGAACTCGGCGAAGGCCTCGGCAACGTCGCGGCTGCCGTAGTGGTAGCCGGTGTCGGAGCGATCGATCGCGTCATGGAGGGCGGAGGCGACGGCCGGAGCCAGGGGGAAGTCCATCTCGGCCACCGGCAGCGGCAGCACGTCGGGCGGATACGACAACCACTTCGCGCTCGTGCGGGTGCGCAGGCGGTCGAGCGGTTCGGGATCGATCCTCATGCCTCCAGCTTGCCGCAGGGCACCCACACGCGCGAGCAGCCGCTAGTCTGGGAGGCTGCCCGCCGGGCGGCCCTGCACAGAGGCTTCCGGAGGACACACGGACATGGGCAGCATCGAGGTCAACGGGCTCACGCTCGCCCTCCCCGACGGACGGCCCTTGCTCGCGGACGTCTCGTTCCGCATCGGCGACGGTCTCACGGCGGCCCTCATCGGCGCCAACGGTGCGGGCAAGTCCACGGTGCTCCGCATCATCCGCGGCCAGACGGCGCCCGATGACGGCGCTGTCGCGATCTCGGGCGGGCTCGGCGTGATGGACCAGTTCGTCGGCCACGCGGCATCCGGAACCGTGCACGACCTGCTCGTCTCGGTCGCTCCGTCGAGGGTGCGCGCAGCGGCGATCGAACTCGACGCCGCCGAGGAGGCGCTCATCGAGAACGACGACACCTCCACGCAGATGCGGTACGCCACCGCGCTCGCCGACTACGCGGATGCGGGCGGGTACGAGCAGGAGACGCTGTGGGACACCTGCACCATCGCCGCCATCGGCGTGCCGTGGGAGCGGGCGCGCTATCGCGACGTCAATACGCTCTCAGGCGGTGAACAGAAGCGGCTCGCCCTCGAGGCGCTGCTGCGCGGACCCGAGGAGGTGCTGCTGCTCGACGAGCCCGACAACTCCCTCGACGTGCCGGGCAAGCGCTGGCTCGAGGAGCAGCTGCGAGCCACGCGCAAGACGGTTCTGCTCGTCTCACACGACCGCGAGCTGCTCGCGCGGGCGGCGGATCGCATCGTGACCCTCGAGCTCGGTGCGGCCGGCAACACGGCGTGGACGCACGGTGGCGGGTTCGGCAGCTACCACGATGCCCGTGCCGAACGCTTCGAGCGGCTCGACGAGTTGCGGCGCCGCTGGGACGAGGAGCATCTCAAGCTGAAGACGCTCGTGCAGACGCTGAAGACCAAGGCGACCTACAACGACGGAATGGCCTCTCGCTACCAGGCGGCGCAGACGCGGCTTCGCCGCTTCGAGGACGCCGGGCCGCCCCAGGAGCGACCGCCGGCACAGGACGTCTCGATGCGATTGCGTGGCGCGCGCACGGGTAAGCGGGCCGTGATCGCCGAGCGCCTCGAACTGACGGGACTCATGCATCCGTTCGACCTCGAGGTCTGGTACGGGGAGCGCGTGGCGGTGCTCGGCTCGAACGGCTCGGGCAAGTCGCACTTCCTGCGCCTGCTGGCCCGCGGTGGAACGGAACCCGATCGCATGCTCGGCCACGTGACGAGTGTCGGCGAGGGCCTTGCCCCCGTTCCGCACACCGGCCGTGCTGTGCTCGGTGCCAGAGTCGTTCCGGGCTGGTTCGCCCAGCTGCACGAGCACCCGGATCTCGTCGGTCGCACCCTGCTCGAGATCCTGCACCGCGGCGACGACGGACGCGCCGGGATGCCCCGCGAGGCCGCCAGCGGAGCCCTCGACCGCTACGGCCTCGTCGCCTCTGCCGGCTCGCGGTTCGAGTCGCTCTCGGGCGGGCAGCAGGCGCGACTGCAGATCCTGCTGCTCGAGCTCTCGGGGGCGACCCTCCTGCTGCTCGACGAGCCGACCGACAACCTCGACCTCGTCTCGGCCGAGGCGCTGCAGGATGCGCTGCAGGCGTTCGACGGAACGGTGCTGGCCGTCACGCACGACCGCTGGTTCGCGCGCAGCTTCGACCGCTTCCTCGTCTTCGGCTCCGACGGCGAGGTCTACGAATCGAACGAACCGGTCTGGGATGAATCGCGGGTGCGCCGCCGGCGCTAGGCACCGGCGGCATCCGGGCGCCTCTCGGCCGCGGCGATAGGCTTGCCCGGTGAGTATGGAGATGGAGATCGGCCGCGCCAAGCGCGGGCGCCGCGTGTTTGCCTTCGACGACGTCGCGATCGTGCCCAGCCGGCGCACCCGCGACCCCGAGGACGTGTCGGTGACCTGGTCGATCGACGCCTACCAGTTCGACATCCCGTTCCTGGCTGCGCCGATGGACTCGGTCGTCTCGCCGGCCTCCGCCATCCGCATCGGCCAGCTGGGTGGCCTCGGCGTGCTCGACCTCGAGGGGGTGTGGACCCGCTACGACGACCCGGAGCCCGTTCTCGCGGAGATCCGTTCGCTGCCGCAGGAGCAGTCGACGCGGCGGATGCAGGAGATCTACTCCGAGCCCATCAAGCCCGAGCTCGTCACCCAGCGCCTGGCCGAGATCCGCGCCGCGGGCGTGACCGTGGCCGGCGCGCTCTCGCCGCAGCGCACGCAGGAGCTCTACGAGACCGTCGTCGCAGCGGGCGTCGACCTCTTCGTCATCCGCGGCACCACGGTGTCGGCCGAGCACGTCTCGAAGAACCAGGAACCGCTGAACCTCAAGAAATTCATCTACGAACTCGACGTTCCCGTGATCGTGGGCGGCGCGGCGACCTACACCGCCGCGCTGCACCTCATGCGCACGGGCGCCGCGGGCGTGCTCGTCGGCTTCGGCGGCGGCGCAGCATCCACCACCCGGGCGGCGCTCGGCATCCACGCCCCGATGGCCACCGCCGTCGCCGATGTCGCCGGCGCCCGCCGCGACTACCTCGACGAGTCGGGCGGACGCTACGTGCACGTGATCGCCGACGGCGGTCTCGGCACCTCGGGCGACATCGTGAAGGCGATCGCCTGCGGAGCGGATGCCGTGATGCTGGGCTCGGCGCTCGCCCGCGCGACCGACGCTCCCGGCGGCGGGTTTCACTGGGGAGCGGAATCGCACCACTCCAAGCTGCCCCGGGGAAACCGCGTGCAGGTGGGCGGCATCGCACCGCTCGAGGAGATCCTCTACGGCCCGGCATCCGTCTCGGAGGGCAACGCGAACCTCGTCGGAGCGCTGCGTCGCTCGATGGCGACGACCGGGTACTCCGACCTCAAGGAGTTCCAGCGCGTCGAGGTCGTCATCTCGCCCTACCGCGGGCACTGAGGTCGGGGCCAGCCGCCTGCGTCGGGGCTAGCAGAGCTGTGGAACCTCGGCAATCCGGTGCATGTGGTGGCGGGATGGCCTAACGTCGAGAGTGATCCATCCCCATCGGAGGCAGCTATGGCAGCGACGAATTCGGTCAGCAGGTCGTCCAAGCTCGGACCAGAGGAACGTGCGGCGGCGCTGGAGCGCATGAAGGATCGGGAACTCGACGTTCTCGTGGTCGGCGGCGGCATCGTCGGCACCGGCGCTGCGCTGGATGCCGTGACACGCGGGCTGTCGGTCGGACTGCTCGAGCAGCGCGACTTCGCGTCGGGCACCTCGAGCCGGTCGTCCAAGCTCGTGCACGGCGGCATCCGTTACCTCGAGCAACTGGACTTCCGACTCGTGCGCGAGGCGCTGATCGAACGCGGCCTGCTGCTGCAGGAGCTCGCACCGCACCTCGTGAAGCCGGTGCGCTTTCTCTACCCGCTGAAGAAGCGGGTGTTCGAGCGCTTCTACATCGGCTCCGGCATGCTGCTCTACGACATCTTCAGCTACAGCGGCGGGCGGCCTCCTGGCGTTCCGCACCACCGCCACCTCAGCAAGCGCCAGGTGATGCGGTCCATCCCCTCGCTCGCCAACGATGCGCTCGTCGGCGGCATCACGTACTACGACGCCCAGGTCGACGACGCCCGTTACGTGTCCTCGCTCGGGCGCACCGCATCCTTCTACGGCTCCCACGTGGCCACGCGCGTACGCGTGGAGGGCTTCATCAAGGTGGGCGAGCGCGTCGTGGGCGTGCACGCGCACGACCTGCAGACGGGCGAGCGCTTCGACGTGCGGGCCAAGCAGGTCGTGAACGCGACCGGAGTCTGGACCGACGACACCCAGCGCATGGTGGGGGAGCGCGGCACCTTCCACGTGCGCGCCTCGAAGGGCATCCACCTCGTGGTGCCGCGCGATCGATTCCAGAGCTCGATGGGGCTGCTGCTGCGCACCGAGAAGAGCGTGCTGTTCGTCATCCCGTGGGGTCGGCACTGGCTCATCGGAACGACCGACACCGACTGGAACCTCGACAAGGCGCACCCCGCGGCGACGGCCGCCGACATCGACTACCTGCTCGAGCACGTGAACCAGGTGCTCGCCCTCAAGCTCACCCGCGAAGACGTCGAGGGCGTCTACGCCGGTCTGCGGCCGCTGCTCGCCGGTGAGAGCGAGCAGACCTCCAAGCTCTCGCGCGAGCATGTCGTGGCCCACACGGTTCCCGGCCTGGTCGTCGTTGCCGGCGGCAAGTGGACCACGTACCGCATCATGGCGAAGGATGCGATCGACGCTGCCGCCGACGCGCTCGACGGCCGCATCCCGCCCTCGACGACGCAGACGATCCCGCTGCTCGGGGCAGAGGGGTACCACGCGGCGTGGAACAAGCGCGGCAAGATCGCGAAGGCGTTCGGGCTGCACAAGGTGCGCGTCGAGCACCTGCTCAACCGCTACGGAACGCTCACCGACGAGCTGCTCGACCTCATCCGTTCCGACCCGAAGCTCGCCGAGCCGCTTCCCGGCGCCGACGACTACATCGCGGCCGAGGTGGTCTACGCCGCCTCGCACGAGGGGGCGCTGCACCTCGAGGACGTGCTCGCGCGCCGCACCCGCATCTCGATCGAGGCGTGGGACCGCGGCGTCTCGGCGGCCCCGGTCGCCGCGGAGCTCATGGGCGGCGTGCTCGGCTGGGATGAGGCGCGCAGGCAGAGCGAGGTGGCCAACTACCTGAAGCGGGTGGCCGCGGAGCGTGCCTCGCAGGAGGAGCCCGACGACGCATCCGCCGACCGCGTGCGTCTTGAGGCCCCGGACATCCAGCCGGTGGAGTAACCCCGCGCCCCGCCCCGCCTTTGAACCATTTGGTGCGCTTTGACCCGCCAGGTGCGGATCAATCGCGACCAGATGGTTCAAAGGCGGTGTGATTGCGACGGGAGTGCTGCGCGTGGGTCGGTTTGCGAACGATGGGGATGCCGAGTTGTAGCAACTTCGCCCTCAGTGCTCTTCGACTCCGGGCCTCCGCCCAGTCCCAGCGATCGAGGCGATGGCCGAGTGCTCGCACCTCGTTCTCGCGATTCTTCTCTCGGATCACGACGTTTCGAGCATCGACGCCGGTGAGATCTTCGCTGCCGAGGTACTTGCCGTTGCCGTCTGATTCGCCGAACGCGTTGTACTCGAGCCACGCGAAATCGAGCCAGATCCACCTGCCACTCCGCGGCAGCCATAGTCGGTGTTGCAGGGTGGGCATCGCAAATCCCTCCTCCCACATGACGACTCTGCTCAGCGACTCCAGCGGTGTGTCTGCTGCGGAGACGGCGAAGTCCAAAACGTGGCGCACTTTACGGCTACCGGGAAAGGGCAGTCGTTGCTCGTATGCCCCGCGGAGTTCGTCCGCCGTGCATAACGGGCGCTGACGGTCGAACCGGTCGACGCGAAGTGCAGCGTCCGCGATTGTCACGCCGATGAGAAAACTCGAGACGCGCGCGACCTCGACCACCGTCTGCGGAACCGACGTCGCCATGAATCCATCGACAGACACGATCGCTTCATCGCCGCGACGGTAGTGTTCGACGACGCCGCTTCTCTTCTTGCCACCCACGGATGACGGGCACACGAGATGGACGTCATCGTCCCAGTCGCCGATGATGGGCAGACCGTGAAGTGCGGCCGCGGAGACACCGGAGAAGACGGCATCCGACCGTGTGCCCGCGACCGCCGCCAGCTTTCTCAGATATCGATCGAGTGGAGCCAGGGAGTCCCACGTTGTCTGATCGATGAATGCGCCACGGCGCAGCGCGCGCAGTTCACCCCGCCGGGCGGCATTTTGCAGAGCGGAGGTCTCGCCGCGCAGGCGCGCTTGGGATGCGAACTGCACGCCGTCGAAGGGCGCGGATGGAGGAGACATAACGTGAGCCTCCTCCCATAGAGGCGACTGTTCGCGGCCCGTCCGCGATCGGTGGATGAGTGGGGACGCGCCACCGCCCGTGGATAAGTGGTGAAGGTCGCCTCTCATGCCCGCCGTTGAACCATTTGGTGCCCCTTGATCCGTCAGAAGCGGCTCAACGGCGACGAAATGGTTCAACGGCGGGAGGAAGGGCGGCGCCGGGCCGGGGCCGGAGGGCCGGGGAGGGCGAGGGGGCGCGAGCGGCGTTCGTTAGGCTGGAACCACTGCCCCCAAGACTTCAGGAGCCCAACCATGGTTGATGTTCGGCGGGTGAAGCTTCCCGGCGTCGGGGTGCTGCATACCTTCATCACGGATGACGGCGGCAAGGTCGGCGTCATCGCCCATCGCTCCGGCCCGAGCGACCTCATCACCTTCTCCGATGAGGCGAGCGATGCCGAGAAGGTGTCGCTGCGTCTCACCGAGGATGAGGCGCACACCCTCGCGGAGCTGCTCGGCGGCACCCAGATCACCGAGACCCTCACGGCGCTCGACCAGATTCCCGGACTGTCCATCGACTGGTTCACCGTGGACTACGACGACCACATCGCCGGCCAGCCCCTCGGCGGCCCCGCCGACAGCGGCGTTCCGGGCGTCACCGTCGTGGCCGTCGTTCGCGGCGAAGCCGCGCATCCGGCACCCGCCCCCGACTTCAAGGCGTTCCCCGGCGACACCCTCGTGGTCGCGGGAGCACCCGAGAAGGTGGCCAAGGCCTTCGCGTTCTTCCGCTCAGGCAGCCGCGCCGCCGACGCATCCCCCGGAGGCTGAGCATGCACTTCGGCGAAGACCTGATCGTTCTCGGCCTGCTGCTGCTCGTCGCCTACATCCTGGGCAGGCTCGGCAAGTTCGTCGGCCTGCCGACGATCCCGATCTACATGATCGTCGGGCTGCTCGCGAGTCCGCACACCGGATGGTTCCCCCTCAACTTCGAGAACCACTACATCGAGCTCATCGCCGTCTTCGGCCTCATCCTGCTGCTGTTCAACCTGGGGCTGGAGTTCGATCAAGACGAGTTCTTCGGCAACTTCGGCCGGCTCATCGTCTCCGGCGGCAGCTACATCCTCATCAACATGGCGGCGGGCCTGGCCTTCGGCTTCCTCGTCGGATGGGGCACCCGCGAGGCGCTCGTCATCGCCGGCATCACCGCCACCAGTTCGAGCGCCATCGTGACGAAGCTGCTCATCGAACTGAAGCGCCTGCCCAACCGCGAGACCCCGATGATCCTCGGTGTCACCGTTGTCGAAGACATCTTCATCGCCATCTACCTCGCCATCGTCTCCGTCGTGCTCTCGGGGGAACGCGATCTGGGTCCCATCCTGCTGAAGCTCGGTGTGGCGTTCACGTTCCTCATCGTCATGTTCATCGTCGCGCGCTGGGGTGGCCGCTTCGTCAGCCGCCTGTTCCGCACCAAGGACGAAGAGCTGTTCACCATCCTGTTCTTCGGGCTGGCGGTGCTCTTCGGCGGCATCGGCGAGGTGCTCGGGGTGACGGATGCCATCGGCGCCTTCCTCATCGGCCTCGTGCTCGGCGCCACCCGGTTCCGCAACAAGATCGAGCACACGGCCCTGCCGCTGCGCGACGTGTTCGCCGCCTTCTTCTTCCTCAACTTCGGCCTCACGATGAACATCGCCGACTTCCCTGGCGTCGCCCTGCCGGTCGTGCTCGCCGTCGTCATGACGATCGTGCTCAACGTTGCCGCCGGGCAGCTCGTCGCCTGGCTCAACAAGCTCGGGCCGCAGGCGGGCATCAACGCCGCGGTCATCCTGCAGAACCGTGGCGAGTTCGCGCTCATCCTCGCCACGCTCTCCCTCGGCGCCGGGCTCGATGATCGCATCACGCCGTTCGCGGGCCTCTACGTGCTCGTGATGTCGATTCTCGGCCCCATTCTCGCCGCCAACTCCGAACGCATCGGCGCCGCCATCCTGCCGAAGAAGAAGACCCCGCCCGCTGCCACGAAGGCCCCGCGTGACGCCATGCTCGACGAGGAGATCGCCCTGGTGGAGGCGGCGACGAGCGAGATCGGCACCCGCAGCGAGCAGGAGACCCAGAAGGCGATCGATCGGCTGCTCGACGTGAACGAGAATGGGACGGACACCCGCCCGCGCAACGATCAGGACGACTGAACCCGAATGCTCCGAATGATGGTGCGCCCGCGCTGGGTGCTCGCCCTGCTGTTCGCCCTCGCGGTCGCCTCGGGATTCGCGGTGCTCGGCCAGTGGCAGCTGAGCCGTGCCGTCGAATCGGGGCACGTCGAGAAGCGCGACACCGAGACGGTGAAGCCGTTGTCGGATGCGGCCACGCCCGGCGGACCCATCCGGCAGACCTCGACGGGCCAGCTGGTGCAGGTGAGCGGCCACTGGGTTCCGGGCGACGAGCAGGTCATCACCGGACGCCTGAACGACGGCGCCACCGGCTACTGGGTGGTCAGCCATCTCGCGGTGGATGCCGACGGCACTCCCGGCATCCCGATCGCTCGTGGCTGGACGGCCGACAAGAAGCAGGCCGCGAAGGCCGCCGCCGAGCTGGCACAGGGCAACGGGCAGGAAACCGTGACGGTGACGGGGCGCCTGCTGCCCACCGAGGCGCCCGAGGTGCCCGCGGAGGGCCACCCGGCCCACGAGATGACGACGGTCGCCGTGGCCGCGCTCATAAACCTGTGGGCCGACTTCGACGCGCACGACGTGTACTGGGCGTACGTCATCGACCGCGACGCGGCATCCGGCCTGGAGCAGATCAGCTCGCCGCCGCCGAGCGTGCAGGTGGAGCTGAACTGGCTCAACGTCTTCTACGCCATCGAGTGGGCGGTGTTCGCGGGCTTCGCCGTCTTCCTCTGGTACCGGCTCGTGCGCGATGCCTACAACCGCGAGCTCGAGGAGGCGGAGGAGACGGCGCAGGCCGAGGAGACGGCGCAGGCCGAGGAGACGGCGCAGACCGAGGAGAACGGCCAGCTTTCGCAGCCCTAGAATTGAGGCATGCCGCTCGAACCGAAGCCCGTTGATTTTCCGCGCATCCGCGGGGCGGTGAGGTTCTACCAGGTCGCGTCGATCATCACCGGATGCCTGCTGCTGCTGCTCTGCATCGAGATGCTGCTGAAGTACGCGCTCGGGTACGAGATCGAACTGGCGGGCCGCCACGGATTCCTCGCCCTCGTTCCGCGAGACACCGTGACCGGCGTCAACCTGTCGACGGGCATCCTCATCGTGCACGGCTGGTTCTACGTGGTCTACCTCTTCGCCGACTTCCGGCTGTGGAGCCTGATGCGCTGGCCGTTCTCGCGCTTCATCGTGATCGCCCTCGGCGGCGTCGTTCCGCTGCTCTCGTTCTTCCTCGAGGCGCGCTTCTCGCGCGAGGTGCGTGAATACCTGGCCCGGCGCGAGGCGGATGCGGTGGCGCCGGCGACCACCCCGACCACCCCGGCGACCCCGACTACCCCGGCAGCATCGGCGAGCGAGGGAGCCAAATGAGCGACACCGAACAGCGGCCCGTTCTCGTCGTCGACTTCGGCGCCCAATACGCCCAGCTCATCGCGCGGCGGGTGCGTGAGGCATCCGTGTACTCGGAGATCGTGCCCCACACCATCACGGCCGAGGAGATCGCGGCGAA
The DNA here is from genome assembly GCF_037404875.1 of Rathayibacter sp. YIM 133350. Taxonomy (NCBI): domain Bacteria; kingdom Bacillati; phylum Actinomycetota; class Actinomycetes; order Micrococcales; family Microbacteriaceae; genus Rathayibacter; species Rathayibacter sp. YIM 133350. The sequence continues at coordinate 74,791 of NZ_JBBELO010000022.1, read as the reverse complement.
GAACCCGATCGGCATCGTGCTCTCGGGCGGTCCATCGTCGGTCTACGAAGAGGGCGCGCCCGCGCTCGACGAGGGCATCCTCGAACTCGGGGTGCCCACCCTGGGCATCTGCTACGGCTTCCAGGTGATGGCCAAGCAGCTCGGCGGCGAGGTGGCGCACACGGGCCAGCGCGAGTACGGCTCGACCGCGGTGACCGCACTGACGGATGACGGCAACGCGCTGCTGGGCGGCCAGCCGTCGGCGCAGACGGTGTGGATGAGCCACGGCGACTCGGTCTCCATCGCCCCTGAGGGCTTCGACGTGCTCGCGTCGAGCGCCTCGACCCCCGTCGCCGCGTTCGCCAACGACGAGAAGCGCTTCTACGGCGTGCAGTGGCACCCCGAGGTCAAGCACTCCGAGTACGGCCAAGACGTCATCGTGAACTTCCTGCACAAGGCGGCCGGCATCGCTGCCGACTGGAACAGCGGAAACGTGATCGCCGAGCAGGTGGAGAAGATCCGCGCGCAGGTCGGCGGCGCCCGCGTCATCGCGGGCCTCTCGGGCGGTGTGGACTCCGCTGTCGCGGCGGCGATCGTGCACGAGGCGGTCGGCGACCAGCTCGTGTGCGTCTTCGTCGATCACGGCCTGCTGCGCCAGGACGAGCGCCGCCAGGTCGAAGAGGACTACGTGGCCGCCACCGGCATCCGCCTGGTCACGATCGACGCCCGCGAGGTGTTCCTCACGGCGCTCGCCGGGGTCACCGATCCCGAGCAGAAGCGCAAGATCATCGGCCGCGAGTTCATCCGCGCCTTCGAGCGGGCCGAGGCCGACCTCGTGGCCGAGGCCGCGGCCGACGGCGAGCCCATCCGCTTCCTCGTGCAGGGAACGCTCTACCCCGACGTCGTCGAGTCGGGCGGCGGAACGGGCACGGCCAACATCAAGAGCCACCACAACGTCGGCGGGCTGCCCGAAGACCTGCAGTTCGAGCTCGTCGAACCGCTGCGCACCCTCTTCAAAGACGAGGTGCGCGCCATCGGCCGCGAGCTCGGGCTTCCCGAGGCCATCGTCGGTCGCCAGCCCTTCCCCGGCCCCGGCCTCGGCATCCGCATCGTCGGCGAGGTCACCGAGGACCGCCTCGAGCTGCTGCGGCAGGCGGATGCCATCGTGCGCGCCGAACTCAGCAGCGCCGGACTCGACGCCGAGATCTGGCAGTGCCCCGTTGTGCTGCTCGCGGACGTGCGCTCCGTCGGCGTACAGGGTGACGGCCGCACCTACGGTCACCCCATCGTGCTGCGGCCGGTCTCGAGCGAAGACGCGATGACGGCCGACTGGACCCGGCTGCCGTACGACGTGCTCGCCCGCATCTCGAACCGCATCACCAACGAGGTCGCCGGCGTCAACCGCGTCGTTCTCGACGTCACGTCGAAGCCGCCGGGCACCATCGAGTGGGAGTAGTTCCCACCGGCGGGGCGTAGGCCCGGCCGGTGGCCGAGGTGCGCCAGCCGCACGGTTCCGTCCACCAACGAGAGAAGGCAGCCAGGGTGAGCTACAGCGATGTCGAGATCCGGAACGACGGCGTGCACCGTTCGGTGGGTGAGTGGACGCCCACGGTGCACCGGCTGCTCGACGCTCTGGCCCAGTCGGGCATCCCGGGTCTGCCCGTCGTGCTCGGGTTCGACGACCTCGGCCGCGAGGTGGTGTCGTTCGTCGAGGGCGAGGTTCCGCTCTACCCGGCCCCGGCTTGGCTGTGGCACGAGAACGCTCTGACCTCGAGCGCGCGGATGCTGCGGGCCGTGCATGACGCCTCCGTCGCGTTCGCCGCCGACCTGCCCGACGACGCCGTCTGGCGCTCGCCGTCGCACGAGCCCGTCGAGGTGATCTGCCACAACGACTTCGCGCCCTACAACCTCGCCTACGAGAACGACGAGTGCGTCGGCGTGATCGACTTCGACACCGCGTCGCCGGGACCGCGGCTGTGGGACATCGCCTACCTCGCCTACCGCATGGTGCCGCTCACCGCGCCGGGCTCGAGCGACGACGTGCAGATCGTCGAACCATTGCGCGAGCGCCGCCTCGCGCTGCTCGCGGAGGCCTACGGCATCGAACTCGAGCCGGGCGAGCTCGAACGGGTCGTGGTGCAGCGCCTGCTCGAACTGGCCGAGTTCACCGAACGTCGCGCCGTCGACGAGAACGAGCCCGACTTCGAGCGTCACGCGCAGCAGTATCGCGGCGACGCCGAGCACCTCGCGGCACGTCTCGCCGCCGACCCCGTCTGAGCACACGGAAGAATTTCGCACGACGTGTCGATCGGCCGCCCCGCCGTTCGACGCAGTGGTGAGGGGATGAATCGCATCCTGTCGGAATGAAGGAGAACACCGTGAAGTACATGCTCATCATGCGCTCGGACGACAGTGCCGTCGAGGCGTACAAGCAGATGCCGTTCGAGAAGGTCATCGAGGCGATGGGCCGTTACAACGAGGCGCTCATCAAGGCCGGTGTGCTGATCGGAGGCGATGGTCTCACCGACGCGTCCGAGGGATTCGTCGTCGACTTCTCGGCAGAGCCTCCGCTGGTGACCGACGGCCCCTACGGAGAGACCAAGGAACTGTTCAACGGCTTCTGGATTCTCCAGGTCGCGACAGCCGAGGAGGCCGTCGAGTGGGCGAAGCGGGTTCCGCTCGGCCCCGGCTCCAAGATCGAGGTGCGCCGGGTCACGGAACTCTCCGACTTCCCGGCCGACAACGAGTGGATCGAGAAGGAGGCGCAGTGGCGCCGCGATGCCGGGGAAGACATCCCCGCGAACTGATGCGGGAGCGAGGGCGGCGATGACGGAATCGAGCTCGAGATTGACGGATGCCGACGTGCGCGCCCGCCGCGCGGTCGAGGCCGTCTGGCGCATCGAGGCCGCCCGGATCGTCGCCACCCTCACCCGCGTGGTCGGGGACTTCGGGCTGGCCGAGGACCTCGCTCAGGAGGCGCTCGTCGACGCCCTGCGACAGTGGCCCGCCGAGGGCGTTCCGCGCAATCCGGGCGCCTGGCTGACGGCCGTCGCCAAGCGGCGGGCGATCGACGGCTGGCGTCGACAGGAACGACTCGACGCCCGCTACGCCGCTCTGGCGCGCGAGCTGGAGCACGACCTGCTGGCGGATGCCGGCCCCTGGAACCCCGACGAGATCGACGACGACGTGCTGCGGCTCGTCTTCGTCGCGTGCCACCCGGTTCTCGCGCGGGAAGCCCAAGTGGCGCTCACGCTCCGCGTGGTCGGTGGCCTCTCGAGCGAGCAGATCGCCCGTGCCTTCCTCGTGCCGACGGCAACCGTGCAGCAACGCATCGTGCGGGCCAAGAAGACGCTCGCGGCCGCGAAGGTGCCCTTCGAGGTGCCCTCCCGACAGGAGGCGCCGGCGCGACTGGCATCCGTGCTCGCCGTGATCTACCTCATCTTCAACGAGGGCTACGCGGCATCCAGCGGCGAGGACTGGATGCGCATCGAACTGTGCGATGAGGCGCTGCGGCTCGGCCGCGTTCTGGCCGCGCTGGTTCCACGCGAGCCCGAGACGCACGCACTCGTCGCGCTGATGGAGCTCACGGCGGCGCGCTTTCCCGCACGGCTCACACCGGCTGGAGAGCCGATCCTGCTCGCCGACCAGGATCGTCGCAGGTGGGATCGAGAGCAGATTCGGCGGGGTCGAACGGCGCTCGAGAGGGCGGATGCGCTCGGCCAGGGGCGCGGCACCTACGCCCTGCAGGCGGCGATCGCTGAATGCCATGCACTCGCCCCCTCGACCGAGCAGACCGACTGGGAGCGCATCGTCGTGCTCTACGAGGCGCTCGGGCGCATCGCGCCGTCGCCGGTCGTCGATCTCAACCGTGCCGTGGCCGTGGCCATGGCGACCGGGCCCGCGACCGCTCTGAAGATCGTCGACGAGCTCGCGGCATCCCGCAGGCTCGAGGGCTATCGCCTGCTGCCGAGCGTGCGGGCGGAGCTGCTCGCCCGGCTCGGTCGCACGGAACAGGCCCGGGCCGAGTACGCCCGCGCAGCGGAGCTCACCGGCAACATCCGCGAGCGCGACGTGCTGCTCGCCAAGGCCGCCGCCCTGGTGGAGGGGCCGCCGACCGCCTGAGGCGGCCGACTCGACCCCGACTTGCCACCTTTCGCGGGTTCGAGGCGCCCCAAACCCACAGGAAAGGGCAAGTCGACCCGGGGTGGTGTGCCGCGCAAACGGAACGAGCCGCCCCGAAGGACGGCTCGTTCTCGATGTAACTGGTCAGTTGGAGCGGGCGATGCCGATGATGCGCAGGATCTCGACGTAGAGCCAGATCACCGTGACCATGATGCCGAAGGCACCCGACCAGCCGTACTTGCGGGGAGCGCGGTTGCGCACGCCCTGCTGGATGGCGTCGAAGTCGAGCACGAGCGAGTAGGCGCCCATGATGACCACGAGCACGCCGATGAGCAGGCCGAGCGGGATGCCGAAGATCTCGGCGCCGTAGAGGCCCCACGGGTCCTTGTTGACGCCGGTCAGCATCAGCACCACGTTGACGAGCGAGAACACCACGTACGAGCCCAGGGCGATCATGAAGATCTTGGTCGCCTTCTTCGACGCCCGCACCTTGCCGCTCGCGAACAGCGCGAGAGTCACGCCGAAGACGGCGAGCGTCGCGATGACGGCCTGCGCGATGATGCCCGAGAACTGCGTCTCGTAGATCAGCGAGATGCCGCCGAGGAAGATGCCCTGCGCCGCGGCGTAGGCGAGGATGAGCGGGGCGGAGGGTTCGCGCTTGAAGATGTTGACCAGTGCCAGCACGAAGCCGACGATCGAGGCGATCCAGAACACCGCCGGGGCTGCCGGGGTGATGAGGTAGCCGACGACCGCGCCCGCGATGAGCACGACGAAGCCGACGACGGACTTGACGACCGTGTCTTCGACAGTCATGCGGTCGGTGTCCACCGCGCTCGCGGCGGGCGCGCTGTACATCGCCTGCAGCTCCTCGGCCGATGCCGTCGGCACGGGCGCGACGGCGGTGCCCTTGGAGCTGAAAGCGGGGTTACGCGAGAAAGCCGGGTTGGTTGCCATGGGATCCTTCGTTCTCAGGCGGGGGTGTCGCGGCCCACGGCCGCTGCCTATGAATCTACCCGGCGCGCGCGGATTATTGCCGTGAATTCGCTGCAGGCGTGCACGACAGTAGCGTTGGGGCATGGCATCCGCGTCGCATCCGCTCGTCATCGGCCATCGCGGCGCTCCCGGCTACCGGCCGGAGCACACGGCGGCGTCCTACCGGCTGGCCATCGCGCTTGGGGCGGATGCGGTGGAGCCCGACATCGTCGCCACCCGTGACGGCGTGCTCGTCGTGCGGCACGAGAACGAGATCTCCGGCACGACCGACGTGGCGCGTCATCCGGAGTTCGTCCGGCGGCGCACCACGAAGGTCGTGGACGGCAGGCCGCTCACCGGCTGGTTCACCGAGGACTTCACGTGGGCGGAGCTCTCGACGTTGGGTGCGCGAGAGCGCATCCCGAAGACGCGGCCCGCGAACGCGACCTTCGACTCTCGCTACCCGCTTCTGAGGCTGAGCGACCTGTTCGAACTGCTCGAGCGCTCGGCCGACGCCGGTACCCCCGTCGGCATGGTGGCCGAGATCAAGCATCCGAGCTATTTCGCGGGCATCGGGCTGCCCCTCGACGAGCTCTTCGCCGCCGAGGTCGCGGCCGCGGGCTGGCAGGCGCGTGACGAACGCCTCACCCTCGAGTGCTTCGAGCTCGGGGTGCTGCACGACCTGGCGAACCGGGCAGTGGGAGCGCGCCGGGTCTTCCTGCTCGAGAAGTCGGGCACCCCCTACGACGAGGTGCTCGCGCGCGGCGCCGGGGCACGGCCGTACGCCGATTTCCTCACGAAAGACGGGTTGCGGTCCCTCGCCGAATCCGTCGACGGCATCAGCGTCGACAAAGCCCTCCTGCTGAGCACGGATGCCGCGGGCGAGCCGGCCGGCGACGCCCTCGTGGGGAGCGCCCACGCGAACGGACTGCTCGTGTTCACGTGGACCCTCCGGCCCGAGAACCGCTTCCTCGCTCCCGCGTTCCGGCAGGGCAAGCCCAAGGGCGCCTACGGGGACTGGCTCGGCGAGTTCGAACTCGTGCTCTCGACCGGGGTCGACGGCGTCTTCGCCGACCACCCCGACCTCGCCGTCGAGGCGCGTTCGGCACTCTCCAACTGAGGCGCGCGTCCCGCGGGGCTCGAGGCGCCACGCGACCCGGCAGCTCGGGCACGACATCTTGACGGGTGCCGACAACGAGACCACAGTTGGCTCATGGCGAGCCGGGGGTTCGTTCGGTTCTGGGTGGGCCTCATCGCGGCGGCGGCACTCCTCGCCGGAATGCCGTTCGTCGGTTCGCCCACAGCGTTCGCCGACGGGCCGGTGCGCGATTTCTACACCACGAGCTACGGGTCTCCGAACCCCGTCGAACCGGGGGCGTCGATCACCTGGTACCTCGCTGCGGAGAACAGCAGCGGATCCACCACCGACCTCGCCGACCTCGGCTGGAGCAGCTCCGCGTGCGGCACCAGGCGCTTCACGGGCACCTTTCCTCCCGGCGCCGAGACGCCGGTGTTCTCCTGCGTCACGAGAGCGCCGGCGTCCGGCCGCGCGGTCAACGTCACGACCTTCCTCGCCGATGTTCCCGAACTCGGGACCACGCTCGACCCCACGGTCACCAGCTACGTCGATGTGCTGCCGACCGGCCTCACCGCCAGGCTGACGGCATCCGTCGACGCGGTCGATCCCGGAGCGACTCTCACCTGGACGCTGCAGTTGACCAACAGCGGCGGAGCGCGGCTGCAGGATGCGGCGTGGACGTCGAGAGTCTGTCCCGCTGAGACATTCGCGGGGAGTTGCCGGCCGGTGCCTCCACCCCCGCGATCACCTGTACGAGCACGGCGCCGGCATCGGGGCCCATCGAGGCGACCGGCTCGTTCTCGGCTCTCGTTCCCGGAACCGGCGAGAGGATCGCGGCTACGGCCACCGCCTCCGTGCGCGTGCGGGTGCCCGGACCCCTCGAGCTCGCGGTTGCCGGCGCACCGCATGCGGTGTTCGTCGGGTCGGCGACGAGCTGGAGCGGAACGGTGACGAACACCGGTGACGCCCCGGTCCACGGCGTCGCGATCACCTCGGCCTGCGGCGTTCAACCGATCGGCACCATCGCTGCCGGGGCGTTGGCGGTCTTGGCGCCGTGCTCGACGACCGCGACGACACGGGGACAGCTCGCATACTCGGCCACCGCGACGGCCACGGATGCGGCGACGGCCACCGCCACGGCATCCGTTCGGGCGCTCGTGCCCGGCACCCTCACCGCGGCGCTGACGGGCACGCCGGACCCTGTCGAGTCCGGTCAGCCGATCCAGTGGCGGGCGAGCATCACCAACCCCGGTGATGAAGCGGTGCTCGACGTCCAGGCGAGCATCGCCGATTGCCCGACGCGGTCGGTCGGAACTCTCGACCCGTCTGCCACGGTCACGATCACCTGCTCCAGCATCGCCGCGGCACCGCCGACGGTCGAACAGCGCTCCTCGGCGACGAAGGCTGCCGCGGCACCGACACTCACGGCACGCGTCGTGGTGAGCGGTCGACGGGCATCCAACGACGCTCCCGTGAGCGCCTCGGCGCAGACGACGGTCGTGCTCTCCGAGGTCGGCGGCCCGCCGTCCCCGACCCCGTCCCCGGCCCCGACGATCCCGAGCGCGGCGCCGGGGGCGCCGGCCGCGGCCTCGCCCTCGACCGGCGGTGCCTCCGGAGGGCCGAGCCGGCTCGCGGCGACGGGAGAAGACCTTTCGGGCGCCATGGTCGCGCTCCTCTGCGCGGCCGCCGCCGTGACCTGCGCTGTCGGTGGTGCGCTCCTCGCATGGACGCGCCGACGACGGCCGAGTGCGTGACGTCGGCCTTCCCGTCGAGGACCGCCGGGATGTCAGGGAGGCGGCCTAGACTTGAGCACGCCCATGAGCACCGTTTCCGACTCCCAGTCCTCCGCCCCGATCATCGTCCACGACCCGCGTGAGGGCGGCGGACCCGGCATCTCGAGCGGGCTCACCGAGGGCCTGAACCCGCAGCAACGCGCGGCCGTCGAGTACCGCGGCCCTGCCCTGCTCATCGTCGCCGGAGCCGGATCGGGCAAGACCCGCGTGCTCACCCATCGCATCGCCGGCCTGCTCGACACCCGAGAGGCGTGGCCGAGCCAGATCCTGGCGATCACCTTCACCAACAAGGCGGCGGCCGAGATGCGCGAGCGCGTCGCGGCGCTCGTCGGCGACGCCTCATCCGGCATGTGGATCTCGACGTTCCACTCCGCGTGCGTGCGCATCCTGCGGCGCGAGGCGGCCAAGATGGGCCTCACCCAGACCTTCACCATCTACGACTCGGCCGACAGCCGCACGGTGCTGAAGCGCATCATCAAGGTGCTCGAGGCCGACACGCTCGGTTTCACCCCGGCCAACGCGGCGGCGCGCATCTCAAAGCTCAAGAACGAGCTGACGGATGCCGACACCTACGCCCGCGGCGCGAACCTCAGCGACCCCAAAGAGGCAACGTTCCTCGAGATCTTCCGGCAGTACACCCGTACGCTGCGTTCTGCCGGCGCGCTCGACTTCGATGACCTCATCGCCGAGACGGTCTACCTCTTCCGTGCCTTTCCCGACACCGCGGCCCTCTACCAGCGGCGGTTCCGGCACGTGCTCGTCGACGAGTACCAGGACACCAACCACGCCCAGTACGCCCTCATCCAGGAACTGACGAGGCCGGTTCCCGCCGACCTCGCGGATGCGATGGAGCGCGACGGCCTGCACGTGGCCAACCTGCAGGACGATTCCGGGGTCATCCCCGGCGCATCCCTGACGGTCGTGGGCGACTCCGACCAGTCCATCTACGCGTTCCGCGGCGCCGACATCCGCAACATCGTCGAGTTCGAGCGCGACTTTCCGGGCGCGACGGTCATTCTGCTCGAACAGAACTATCGCTCGACGCAGAACATCCTCTCTGCGGCGAACTCCGTCATCGAGAACAACTTCGACCGCAAGGCCAAGAACCTCTGGACCGCGGTCGGCAACGGCGAGAAGATCGTCGGCTATACCGGGTACTCCGGTCACGACGAGGCGCAGTTCGTGGCCGACGAGATCGAGGCCCTGCACCGGGCCGGCATGGCGTACCGCGACATCGCCGTGTTCTACCGCGTCAACTCGCAGACGCGTCCGCTCGAGGAGATCTTCGTGCGCTCGGCGCTGCCCTACCGCGTGGTCGGCGGCACCAAGTTCTACGAGCGCGCCGAGATCAAGGATGCGATGGCCTACCTCATCGCCGTCGCCAATCCGCAGGACGAGCTGGCCCTGCGTCGCATCCTGAACACTCCCAAGCGCGGCATCGGACCGGCCACCGAGACGCAGTTGGCGACGTTCGCCGAGACGAACGGCATCACCTTCCGCGACGCCATGCGCGAGGCTGGCGGGCTCGGACTCGGTCCCAAGGTGACCGGCGCCATCCTGTCGCTGGCACGACTGCTCGACGAGGCGGCCGCGATGGCCGACCCGGCACGGCCGGGTGGCGCCTCGAAGGTCTCCGACGTGCTCACCCACCTCGTCACCGAGAGCGGGCTGCTCGAGGCGCTGCGCTCCAGCCGCGACCCGCAAGACGAGACGCGCGCCGAGAACGTCGAGGAGCTCGTGGCGCAGACCCGCGACTTCGTGCGCGAGAACACGGATGCGACGCTCGTCGACTTCCTCACCCAGGTCTCGCTCGTGGCGGCGGCCGATGAGCTCGACGACTCCTCCGGAACCGTCTCGCTCATGACCCTGCACACGGCGAAGGGCCTCGAGTACGAGGCGGTCTTCCTCACCGGCATCGAGGAGGAGCTGCTCCCGCACAAGATGAGCGCGAACGAGCCCGGCGGCCTCGCCGAGGAGCGCCGGCTGTTCTACGTGGGCATCACCCGCGCGAAGAAGCGGCTCTACCTCTCGCTCGCGATGACCCGCTCGCAGTTCGGCGACACGAGCGTGGCGATGCCGAGCCGGTTCCTGCAGGAGATTCCCGGCGAGCTGATCGAGTGGCGGCAATCGCCCGGCGCCGCGAACTCCCGCGGTGGAACGCAACCGCGCGCCCTGAACGCCCGGCGCGTGTTCGGCCAGCGCGACACGGGCTACTTCGACGACAGCGCGGCGGCCTACGCCCTGCCGCCCGCATCCAGGCCCAAGGCGGCTTGGCCGAATACGGTCGGCGCCCAGGTGCGAGACAACGGCGACCTCGAACTGGTCGCGGGGGACCGCATCCGTCACGACAACTTCGGCGAGGGTCGCGTGGCGCAGGTCACCGGCGAGGGCAGCAAGCGCGTCGCACACGTGCAGTTCGACACCGCCGGTCTGAAGAAGCTGCTCATCAAGATCGCGCCCATCGAGAAGTTGTGAGCGGGGCGCGCCCGACCGCTTCGAGGCGAGACAACCTCACTCCTCTCGGGTGAGCCTCCCCGCCAGACGCATGCGCCGGCCGTACGGTGAAGCGACGGCAGCAGGCGATTGCGGGAGGGCCGATGTGGTTTCGACGTAAGGGCGCTGCAGAACCTTCAACGGCACCGGCATCCGGCGACGATACCCCTCGGGAGACCTCGCGCGACGCCGATCCGCACCGGGCCGCATTCATCCTCATGGGGCTCGGCGGCGCGGCCGTCTCGGCCTTCGGACTCGCCGCGATCCAGTCGATCTTCGCGCCGACGTTCCTCGCCCTCGTCCTGACCATCTGCGTGCACCCGCTCCGGACAACGCTGATCAAGCGCGGGGTGCCGCGGGGACTGGCGACCGGATCCGTCATCCTCACCGTGGTCCTGCTGCTCGCGGCATTCGGCTGGGCGCTCTTCGTGGCCTTCGCCCAATTCACGACGTTGCTTCCCCACTACGGCCCTCAGCTGCAGGCCGCTCTGGAGTCATTCGGCGATTGGCTGGCCTCCCTCGGCATCGGGCAGGCGCAGGTTGAGGCCATCATCTCCGGTTTCGATCCCTCCCGTCTCGTCGCGCTCGCGGGCGGGCTGCTCGGCAGTGCGGCCGGCGTCACGACCGGCTTGGTCATCGTGCTCACCATGCTCATCCTGATGGCGGCGGATGCCGGCTTCGGGCCGACGCTGCTGCACCAGCTCGAGCCGCGTCGGCCCGCCCTCGTGAGCGCGCTCGTCGAGTTCGCCCACGGAGTGCGCAGCTACATGGTCGTGACCACCGCGCTCGGCGTCGCGCAGGGTGTGATCAACGGCGTCGCGCTCGCCCTGCTCGGCATTCCGGGCGCAGCGCTCTGGGGAATGCTCGCGTTCCTCTGCAGCTTCATACCCAACATCGGGTACTTCATCGCGATCATCCCGCCGCTCGTCTTCGGAGCGCTCGTCGGCGGGTGGCCTCTGGTCGTTGCGGTCGTCGTCATCTACGGCATCATCAACGCCGTCATCCAGTCGATCATCCAGCCGAAGGTCGTCGGCAATGCCGTCGCCCTGAGCCAGACTCTCACCTTCTTCAGCGTGCTGTTCTGGGCGGTCGTCGCCGGCCCTGTCGGCGCCATTCTCGCCATCCCGTTGTCGTTGCTCGTGCGCATGCTGCTCGTGGACTCCAACCCGCGCGCCCGCTGGCTGCGGCCGGCCCTCGGCGACCTGACGAGCACGAAGGCCCTCCTCGACGCCGAGACGGCCGACGCGAAGGGCGCGCGTCGGGCGGCGAAGGCGGCGAAGGCGGACGGTCGCCGTTGACCCTGGGAACGGGGGAGTGCTCCCTGAGCCTGTCGAAGGGAACGTGGCCCACTTCGAGAGGCGGGTCACGGCGCTTCGACAGGCTCAGCGAACAGCGGTGGTGGGGGTTTGCAGGGAGTGTTCCCTGAGCCTGTCGAAGGGAACGGGGCCCACTTCGAGGCGGGTCACGGCGCTTCGACAAGCTCAGCGAACGGGATTCGAAAGGCGGCGCACGGCGCTTCGACAGGCTCAGCGGACGGGCTCTGGGTAGGGGCTCGCGGCCCTTCGACGAGCTCAGCGAACAGCGAGATTCGGGAGGTCGCGTCACTCCCTCGACAGCATCGCCAAGGCCTCGAGCTCGAGGTCGAGGTACTGCTCCTCACTCACGTCCACAGCCACCCCGAGCAGCTTGCCGCCCGAGAACGGGAACGGATTCGAGTACTCGCCGCTGACGGCATCCGCACTGTCGTAACCGATGCAGAGCCCATCACCGCAGAGGGTGAACTTGCCGATCTGGGCACGCATCGGGCCCCCGGCCACCACCGTGTCGTCGACGTACAGCCTGCAGGTGCCGGTGGACTCGCCGTATTTTCCCGCTCCTTCGCGCACGAACTCCACGCCGAGAGCGTGCGGTCCGGGCGTGAGGGCCTCCGAGACGAAATGCTGCTCCGGCGGGATGCCGAGGAAGTTGTAGACGTAGTGCACCTTGTCGTCCTTGAGGAAGAGCGCGTGGCCGCCGAAGCGGGACCCGTGTGCGAACAGCACTCCCTGCGCGTCGGCGCCGAGATCGACGTCGGCGATGATCTTGAACGACCGGCCGCGCACGTTGACGGCGACGCCCTCGGGCACGGCCGTCGCGTCGGGGTAGTAGACGTAGCGCTCGCGCCGCGGCTCGGACTGGGGCCGTTCGATGGAGATGAGTTCGATGGGCGTGCGGTCGTCGAGCGGCAGCACGAAGTTGGCCTCGGCCTCGGCGAACCAGGCGTCGATGAGCTCCGTGAGCTTTTCGGGATGCTCGGCGGCGAGGTTCTTGGACTCCGAGCGATCCTCATCCACGTGGTAGAGCTCCCAGACATCGGCGTCGAAGTGCCCCTTGCCGCTGATCGGCGCGTGCAGCGCCGCCGCCTTCCACCCGTCCTTCCAGATGCCACGGGTTCCGAGCATCGCGAAGTACTGCACCTTCTTGCGCGTGGGCGCATCCGGCTCGGCGTCGAACGAGTAGCGCATCGACACTCCGGCCAGCGGATGCTGCTTCACTCCGCGATACACGTCGGGCATCTCGAGCCCGACGACATCGAGCACGGTCGAGACGATGTCGGTGGAGTGGTGGTACTGGTTGCGCACCCCGCCCTTGGCCCGGATGCCCTTCGGCCAGTGGATGACCATGGGATCGCATGTCCCGCCGGCGAACTGCGCGTAGCGCTTGAACATCTGGAACGGCGTCGAGAAGGCCGCCGCCCATCCGGTGGGGTAGTGGTTGTAGGTGTCGGGGCTGCCCATCTTGTCGAGCATGGCGAGGTTCTCGGAGAGCTCGTCGGGGTAGCCGTTGAAGAACTTGTTCTCGTTGACCGAGCCGTTCGGGCTGCCCTCTCCCGAGGCGCCGTTGTCGGCGCAGTAGAAGACGAGCGTGTTCTCGAGCTGGTTCGTCTCCTCGAGGTAGTCGATGATGCGCCCGACCTGAGCATCGGTGTACTCGGAGAACCCGGCGAAGACCTCGGCGAAGTGTGCGAACAGCCGCTTCTCGTCATCGTTCAGCTCTGCCCAGGGGCGCACGTGGTCGCCGGGGTTCGAGACGTCGTCGGGCAGCGGGTTGAGCGGCGTGAGTTCGGTTCCCTCGGGCAGGATGCCGCGCTCGATCATGCGTGCGAGCACCCACTCGCGGTAGGCCTCGTAGCCCTCGTCGAAGGCACCCTTGTACTTGTCGATGTACTCCTGCGGCGCGTGGTGCGGGGCATGGTTGGCGCCCGGGCAGAACCACAGGTACCAGGGCTTGGACGGGTTGGATGACTTCTGGTCGCGCAGCATCCGGATGGCGTGGTCGGCAAGGTCTTTGGAGAGGTGGTAACCGTCTTGCGGCAGTGCCGGCTGATCGACGAAGTGGTTGTCTTCGACGAGGTCGGGGTACCAGTTGTTGGTCTCGCCCCCGAGGAATCCGTAGAAGCGGTCGAACCCCTTGTTGAGCGGCCACTCGGAACGACTGCCGCCGCCGGCGTTGTCCTCTTCCGGGACGTTGTGGTTCTTGCCCACCCAGAAGGTGCTGAAGCCGTTCTCCTGCAGAACCTGGCCGATGGTCGCGCACTCCGCCGGAAGGCGTCCGGATGCTCCCGGGAAGCCGTCGGTGCCCTCCATGATCGAGGCGCACCGATTCACGTGGTGGTTGCGACCGGTGAGGAAGGTCGACCGGGTCGGCGAGCAGAGCGCGGTGGTGTGCCACTGCGTGTAGGTCAGCCCGTTCTGGGCGAGGCGGTCCAGCGTGGGCATGTTGATGCGACCGCCGTACGGCGACCAGGCCGCCATGCCTGTGTCGTCGTAGAGCACCACGAGGATGTTCGGCGCTCCCTCCGGCGCCCGCTTCAATTCGTAGGGTGTCCAGTCCGGTACGGAGTCCCGCACATCGAGTTTGATGACACCGTTGAAATCCTCATTCATGGCGAGCCCTCCTGGATCGCGACTGTTCTGAGTCACTCTCAGGTTAGGCACTTCGACGCTGAAGCGACAGGAGCGGATCAGGGCCGTCCGGGCGCCCGCGGCGGCAGCCCGGCGAGGCGGCCGAGCGCGGAGCGGTAACTCGGTACGCGCGGGTAGGAGCTATGGGTGTCGACGGAGCCCACGTAGCCGCTCGCATCCACCTCTTCGGCGAAGACGTCACGCGAATTTCGGCCGGTCGAGCGGGCGGGGAAGCCCAGGTAGTCCGTCGCCCGCCAGAGGCTGACCCATTCGTGGACCGGCACGCCGGTCGGGGTCGTGCCCACGGGCGGAGGCTGCTCGTCGACCTGGTCGCCGGCAGTCCCGCCGGCGTTCGCGCTGGCGTCGGCCAGATCCCGCGCCCAGGGATCCCGGCTCCACAACCGCGGCGCGCGGCAGGGCACGGCGTCGATCACACGGGGTCCGAGGATCTCGGGGAAGAACCGGCCGAAGTAGGGCCGCAACTGCACGCCGAAGGTGAGCAGCGAGACCTGCTTCTCGTACTCCGCCCCGCGCGGGAAGTTGCGCAGCATGAACAGGGCCGCGACGGCGACGACCGCCCCCATGCTGTGCGCCACGAGCACGACGCTGCGCCGGCGCGGGGGATCGCCCGCCGCATCCAGGTCGAGCCACCACGAGAGGCGTCGGGCCACCTCGGGCACGGCCCGTTCGGTGTAGCACGGCGCTCCGAGCGGGTGCCCAGCCCGGGGAAGGAAGCAGGCCAGGTCCCACACGATGCCGAGCGGGCGCACGGTCTTGGACCCGCCGAAGACGAGAGCGGCGACCACGAGCAGCCCGATCGCCGCCCAGGCGAGCAGGCCCGCATCGATGAAGAGCGAGAAGCCGCGCGTGACGGCCGCCACGACCCGCGGTCGGATGCCATCGAACGCCGCCGCCGGGAGTGCTCCGAATGCGCTCCACACGAGCGTGACGATGATGGCGGCGCCCGCACCGATGCAGAGCACGGTCAGGAGGGGTTCCACGAGGTGGAACCGCGCGGCGGCCGCGCGCTTGCGCCGGCGCTCTCCACTCAGGAGCTGCTCGATGTCGGTGCGTGCCCCGACGGTCCGTGCGGCATCCGCCTGTGCTCCTGTGGCGGTCGAGACACCCCCGACGAACTCCTTCACGCGCGGGTCCACATCGCGGCGGCGCACAAGGGCGACGGCGATGAAGAGGACCGCGACGACGAGGGCTCCGAGCAGGAACGCCAGGAACCACGGATAGAAGGCGCCGAGCGTCAGCGGCGGCGGGCATCCCGAGGGCGAGCAGGCGGCCTTGGATGCAGCGGCGGCGCTCCCGGTTGCGGCGAGGGCCTGCGCACCGGGCGATCCGTTCAGCCAGTCACCCACCAGCACGTTCACCAGGCTCGACCAGATGAGGCCGACGACCAGGCCGAGCAGCAGGAAGACGGCGGGTGCGAACCCGTGCCACGCCCGATAGCGACGCCCGCTCACCCGGAAGAACATCGTGACGATGAGCAGGGCGACGGCCAGCGCCACCGTGCAGGTGAGAACGACATTGAAGGCGGCGCGCATGCGCACGTTGCCGATGAGCATGTCGGGATGGCTGAGCAGTGCGACGATGCCGAAGGCATACGCCGCCAGCGCTACGAGTAGCGCGATCTCCCCGGCCGGAATCTTGTGCGCGGCGGGGCGAGGTCGGCGCTCGAAGGGCATCGAGTCGGTGCGGAACGCCACGACGGCCGCGACGAGCATGGCCGCAGAGGCGACCACCACGACCGCGACGCCCCACAGCATCCGCTCGTCCCATGGCGAGCCGTCGGCGCTCCAGACGGCGAGTCCGCACAGAAGCGCCACGGCTCCGACGCCCAGGGCGATGTTGGCCAGCGCGAGCCGGTTGGTCTCGCGGCGGCTCTCCCAGAACCGCGGCTGGGCGAGCAGCGGTTCGCTCTCGTTGAGGGCGCGGGCCTCGATGGCGATGCGCCCGGCGACGCTGTAGCGCAGCCTGCTGACCGTGGAGACGATGTAGACGGCGACGAGAACCAGGATCGGAACGGCCGAGTACGCGGCGATGCGGCGGGCATCGCCCCAGCCCTCGAAGACGCGGAGCACATCCGGCAGCGCCGTGCACTGCATCACGCCGTGCCCGTAGCACTGCACAGCGAGAAGGTCCATGGCGACCGAGGCGAACGCGAGGGTGAGCAGCACGGTGAGAAGGGCACAGTAGACGCGCACGATGCCCGCTCGAACGGATTGCGCGCGGTGGCGGTGCGGCAGTTCCCATGCCCACATGCCCGCGTTGGCGATGCTGAAGGGCAGCACGAGGGTCCAGCAGGCACGCGCCATTACGGCGAGTATGGCGCCGCCCGGCCCGGAGCCCGGGGGAGTGGTGCGCACCATGCCGCCCCAGGAATACGCCTCGCGGTGGATGCCGTCGGGCACGCTGCCCCGCGGCGGCTCGCTCGGGTCGACCACGCCGCGGCTGCCCTCGCCGAGTTCCTGCACGCTGCGGCCGCTCTCGAGCGCGCTCGCCGTAGGATGCCAGAAACTGCCGAGCGGATCGCCCATCGCGAACTCCGCCTGCTCACGCGGAAGGTCGAGCATCTCGAACGGCGGCATGTTCTGCACTCCATGGATGCGGAGCTCCAGAACCGGCTCGCCACCTGCGGCATTCGTTGCCATGGGAGCGCCCTCTCGGGTCGTGTCGGTGTTGCCCGCGATGCTACGCGCGCCTCGGGCCGCGCCGACACGGGGTCAGCCCTGAGGTCGCAGCCGCTCGATGAGCGCGATCGCGTCGAAGGGCGCCCGCACCTTGATGTCGTTGTCGAAGTAGACGTACACGTCGCGGCCGGCATCCAGGTGCCCGCGGCACCAGCCCTCCCACCGGTCCAGCCCCTCCTCGTCGTACCCCGACGCGTAGAGCTCCTTGTCGCCGTGCAGCCGGGCGTAGCCGAAGTCGGCGGTCGTCTCGTCGATGTAGGGCCACTTGCCTGCCGTGTCTGCGGCAACGGATGACACGTTGTGGCTTCGCAGCAGCTGCGCCCATTCGGGCGTCTCGAAGCTCGTGCTGCGCACCTCGAAGGCGTAGCGCAACGGCCGCTCCTCGTGCACGTCGAACCACTTCCTGCCCTCCATGCGCTCGTCGTGGCGCGCCGCGAGGGCCCGGGCATCCGTCGTCGTGCGCGGCAGGCGGGAGAGGAAGGCGTCGAGCACGACGGGGTCGAAGCGGAATGTGGCCGGCAGCTGCCACAGGATGGGGCCGAGCTTCTCGCCGAAGGCGAGTATTCCGCTCGCGAAGAAGTTCGCCAAGGGAGCCTCGATGTCGACCAGTCGCTTGATATGGCTGATGAACCGGGGCCCTTTCACGGCGAACAGGAAGTCGCCCGGCACCTCGTCGCGCCACTTCACCCAGCTCGTCGGCCGCTGCAGCGAGTAGAACGATCCGTTGATCTCGATGGAGCTCACGCGACGGGATGCGTACTCGAGCTCCCGCTTCTGCACGAGCCCCTTCGGGTAGAACACCCCGCGCCACGGCCTGTAGGTCCAGCCGGAGATGCCGATGTACGCGCGCGCCATTGCTCTATGCAAGCATCCGGGCGCCCGATGAGCGACCCCCTCTCATAGAGACCGCATAGCGGCTATGCAGGTCCCACGAACGCCTGCTTGGCAGCATGAAGCATGCTCATCAGCCCAACCGACCGCCGCGCGGCGCTGCTCGCGCCGGCGACGGCCGCGCGTAAGCGGCGCCGCAGGGTCGATGTGCTGCAGGTGCTCGCCATCCTGTCGGTCGCCGTCGTGGTCGCGCTGTTCCTCGCCGACCGTGGCCTGGAGATCGCCTCGCCGGCCGAGGGCCTGGACCAGCTCGGCATCCTGTGCGGTCTGGTCGGCACCGACCTTCTGCTTCTCATGCTCCTGTTGGCCGCGCGCCTGCCCATCATCGATCGCGCCTTCGGGCACGACAGGGCGATGGTGCTGCACGCGAAGCTCGGCAAGCCCGCGTTGCTGCTGCTGATCGCCCACGCGGGCCTGCTGCTCGTCGGATACGCGATCACGGATGGCGCAGACCTGGTCGCCGAGAGCTTCGCACTGTCCGCCGTTCCCGACATGCCCCTCGCTTTCCTGGGTCTCGCCGCCCTCATCGCCGTTGTCGTGACGTCGCTCGTCATCGTGCGCCGGCGCTTGCGCTTCGAGGTCTGGCACCTCGTGCACCTGCTCGCGTACGCCGGGGCGCTCGCCGCGGTTCCGCACCAGTTCAGCGTCGGCGGGCTCTTCGCCGAGGGCACCCTGCAGCGCTGGTACTGGATCGTGCTCTACGTCGCCGTTGCCCTGTCACTGCTCCTGTTCCGCTTCGCCCTGCCGGTGTACCGATCCCTCCGGCACGGGCTTCGGGTGAGCGCGGTGCGAGTGACCCACGGCGTGGCCGACATCCGGATGCGCGGCCGCGCCCTCGCCGCACTTCGGGCACGGGGTGGGCAGTTCCTCGTCTGGCGCTTCTGGACGGCCGGCCTGTGGTGGCAGGCGCATCCGTACTCCCTCAGCTCCATCGGCACGCACGAAGTGCGTATCTCGGTGCGTGCCCTCGGCACCGGGTCTGCCGCGCTCGCCGCCCTCCGGCCGGGCACCCGCGTGAGCGTCGAGGGCCCCTACGGCATCTTCACGGAGCATGCCCGTACCCGCGAGTCGGTGCTCTACCTGGCTGCCGGTATCGGCACCGCACCTCTTCGCGCCCTCATCGAGGAAGCCGTGTTCGTGCCGTGGAAAGCTGCGTTCATCATCCGAGCCGGAAGCCTCGAGCAGGTCTACCTGCTCGATGAGATCACCGAGCTCTGCCGGCGAAAGGGCATCACCCTCTACCTCGACCTCGGCCACCGTGATGCCGGTTCGGCTTCGTGGCTCAGCGGCGCATCCGTCGCCGCAGGCTACGATCTGCGCAGCTACGCGCCCTGGGTCGGCGACGCCGACGTCTTCGTCTGCGGACCCCGCCGCTGGACGGATGCCATCGTGCACGAGGCGAGCGCGATCGGCCTGAAGAGCGAGCAGGTTCACTACGAGAGGTTCGACTGGTGAGGGCGCGCGTGATCGTCATCTCCGGTGTCGCCTCGGCCGCCGTGCTCGGGTGGGGCTGGCAGGCCGGGCACACGGAAGCGGCAGCCTCCGGAGCGACCACCCTGTCGGCCCCCGCACCGGTCAGCCCCGATGCGACCACGCCGGCCGCTGCATCACCGTCTGCGACCGACGCGCCCGCGACTCCGACCCCAGCGGAGCCGACGCCCGCCGATCCGACGCCGGCGGAGCCGACGCCCGCGGCCGCGACCGCGGCATCCGGCACCTTCGATGGCACGGCCGTCGAGACCCGCTTCGGCACGGTGCAGGTGCGGGTGAGCGTGAGCGATGGCAGCATCACCGACGTCACGGCCCTTCACCTGACCGATCGCGAGTCGCGGTCGGTCGCCATCAGCAACCAGGCGGCGCCCATCCTGCGTTCCGAGGTCATGCAGGCGCAGTCCGCGTCGGTCGACACGGTGAGCGGCGCGACCTACACGAGCGAGGCCTACCTGCAGTCGTTGCAGTCCGCTCTCGACGCCGCCGGATTCACCGGATGATGGGGCGCGCACCGACCGGATCGATGCGTCGATGCGTCTTCCCGACGATGGGAACGGTCGCCTCGCTCCTGCACGACGGCGGCGAAAGGGTCGAGACTGCCGTGCAGCGGCTCTTCGAGCACGACGACGCCCTCTTCAGCCTGTACCGGGATGACTCGGAACTCTCCCGTGTGGCCCGAGGAGAGATGTCCCTCGCACAGACCAGCGCACCCGTGCGTGAAGCGTACGGCACCGCGCTGCATTGGAGCGCCGCGACGGACGGCTGGTTCACGCCGCACCGCGCCGACGGAGTCCTCGATCTGAACGGGGTCGTGAAGGCGCTCTCGATGCAGCGGGCGGCTGATGCCCTCGACGAGGCCGGGGCGCGGAACTGGTGCCTCAACGTGGGCGGAGACGTGCTCGTCGGCGCAGCGGCATCCGTTGGTCGGCCGTGGCGCGCGGGAATCGTGGATCCCGAGGACCGGAGCGCGCTCCTGACCGAGGTGGTGCTCGCCGGGGACCTGCGGGCGCTCGCGACCTCGGGCACGGCCGAACGCGGAGAGCACCTGTGGGGTCGATCGGGCGCGGCAGGCGCGTCGCTGCGCCAGGTCTCGGTGCTCGCCCCCGACATCCTCACGGCCGACGTCTGCGCCACCTGGCTCTGCGCTGCCGGTGAAGGCGCGATCGATGAGGCGTGCCGTCGCTGGCCCATCGAGGTGCTGGCGGCGGATGCGGCGGGCCGGCTCACTGCGAGTGCCGGCTTCCGTGCGCGGTTCGAGGGCGCCGGACGGGAAGAGTAGAGTTCTTAGGGCCCCCAATTCTCTCGATGTCGAGAGACTTCGAGTTGGAGCGGCCAACCCACACCCCGAGAATCAAGCGGCAGACGCTCAGTGCGGATTGGAAGTACAGCGTGGATCTTTACGAGTACCAGGCCAGAGACCTGTTCGAGAAATACGAGGTCCCGGTGCTCCCGGGCATCATCGCGGACACGCCCGAAGAGGTGCGTGCTGCTGCGGAGAAGCTCGGCGGCGTGGTGGTCGTCAAGGCGCAGGTCAAGGTCGGTGGCCGTGGCAAGGCCGGCGGCGTCAAGGTCGCCAAGACGCCCGACGAGGCCGAAGAGGCCGCGAAGGCGATTCTCGGACTCGACATCAAGGGCCACGTCGTCAAGCGCGTGATGGTCGCCGGCGGCGCCCGCATCGCCCAGGAGTACTACTTCTCCGTTCTGCTGGACCGCGCCAACCGGTCCTACCTCTCGCTCTCGAGCTTCGAGGGCGGCATGGAGATCGAGCAGCTCGCCGTCGAGAAGCCCGAAGCACTCGCCCGCATCGAGGTCGACCCCGGTGCCGGGCTCGACCTGGAGAAGGCCAAGGAGATCGCGGTCGCGGCCAAGTTCCCGGCCGAGATCATCGACAAGGTCGCCCCCGTGTTCGTCAAGCTCTACGAGGTCTACACCGCAGAGGACGCGACGCTCGTCGAGGTGAACCCGCTCGTGCTCACCGAGGAAGGCGAGATCATCGCCCTCGACGGCAAGGTCACGCTCGACGAGAACGCCGACTTCCGCCACCCCGACCACGAGGCGCTCGAAGACAAGTCGGCGGCCGACCCGCTCGAGGCCAAGGCCAAGGCGGCCAACCTCAACTACGTCAAGCTCGACGGCGAGGTCGGCATCATCGGCAACGGTGCCGGACTGGTCATGTCGACCCTGGATGTCGTCGCCTACGCCGGTGAGAAGCACGCTGGCGTGAAGCCGGCCAACTTCCTCGACATCGGCGGCGGAGCCTCCGCCGAGGTCATGGCGGCCGGACTCGACGTGATCCTCGGCGACGAGCAGGTCAAGTCGGTCTTCGTGAACGTCTTCGGCGGCATCACCGCCTGCGACGCCGTGGCCAACGGCATCGTCGGAGCGCTCGAGACGCTCGGCGAGCACGCCGACAAGCCGCTCGTCGTGCGCCTCGACGGCAACAACGTCGAGGAGGGCCGTCGCATCCTCAACGACTACAACCACCCGCTCGTCACGCTCGCCGCCACCATGGACGAAGGCGCCGACAAGGCCGCCGAACTGGCGAACGCCTAAGCCCCGACGCAAGGACAGGATTCAGTAAGAATGTCGATCTTCCTCAACAAAGACTCCAAGGTCATCGTCCAGGGCATCACCGGCGGCGAGGGCACCAAGCACACCGCTCTCATGCTCAAGGCCGGCACCCAGGTCGTCGGCGGCGTGAACGCCCGCAAGGCCGGCACCACGGTCACGCATGGCGACGTGGAGCTCCCCGTCTTCGGCACAGTCGTCGAGGCCGTCGAGAACACGGGCGCCGACGTCTCGATCATCTTCGTTCCGCCGGCCTTCGCCAAGGATGCGATGATCGAGGCCATCGACGCCGGCATCCCGCTGCTCGTCGTGATCACCGAGGGCATTCCGGTGCAGGACTCGGCCGAGGCCTGGGCGCACGCGAAGGCCAAGGGCAACACGACGCGCATCATCGGACCGAACTGCCCCGGCATCATCACGCCCGGCGAGTCGCTCGTCGGCATCACGCCCGCGACGATCACCGGCAAGGGACCGATCGGCCTCGTGTCGAAGTCGGGCACCCTGACCTACCAGATGATGTACGAGCTGCGCGACCTCGGCTTCTCGACCGCCATCGGCATCGGCGGCGACCCCATCATCGGCACCACGCACATCGACGCCCTCGCGGCCTTCGAGGCCGACCCCGAGACGAAGGCGATCGTCATGATCGGCGAGATCGGTGGAGACGCCGAGGAGCGGGCAGCCGACTTCATCAAGGCCAACGTGACCAAGCCCGTCGTCGGCTACGTCGCCGGCTTCACGGCGCCCGAGGGCAAGACCATGGGCCACGCCGGGGCCATCGTCTCGGGCTCCGCGGGCACCGCGCAGGCCAAGCAGGAGGCCCTCGAGGCCGCCGGCGTCAAGGTCGGCAAGACCCCGAGCGAGACCGCCCGCCTCATGCGCGAGGTGCTCGCCTCCCTGTAGCCGACAGCATCCGCACACCGAAGCCCGCTCCCGCCACGGGGGCGGGCTTCGGCGCTAGTGTGGGCGTCATGGCTCGGATGACGAATTCTCAGCTGGAGGGCGAGCTGGAACGTCTCGCCGCAGAGAACGCCCTGCTGCGCATCCAGTGGCAGCAGACCGAGGAGCGACTGAGCGCCGAGAACGACCGGTTGCAGCGCGAACGCGACGAGGCGATCCAGCTCGCCGCGACCCAGCCGATCGAGCCGCTCGCGCAAGCGGCGGCCGTGCGCGTCCGCCAGGCCAGAACGAGCCGGTGGTGGACGGTGCTCTCGGTCGCCTGCATCCTCATCGGGCTCATCCTCGCGCCGGTGGCCCTCGTGGGTTCGTGGGCGAAGACGCAGCTGACCGACACGGATGCCTTCGTCGCGACCTTCGCACCCCTTGCCGAAGACCCGGCGGTGCAGGCCTTCATCTCCGACCAGGTCGTCGCGGCCATCGACGAGCAGGTCGACATCCCAGCCCTCACCGACGCCGTCTTCGACGGCATCGAACAGCTCGGTCTGCCCCCACGCGCCGCCGACGCGCTCAACCTGCTCCGCCAGCCGGCCACGGCCGGCCTGCAATCCCTCGTCAGCCGCATCGTGAACGACATCGTCACCTCCGACGCGTTCGCCGACATCTGGTCGCAGGCGCTGCGGGTGAGCCACGACCAGTTGATGCTGACCATGCAGGGCGATGAGAACGCGGCCGTCAGCATCGGCGCGAACGGCGAGATCGGCGTGCAGTTGGGCCCCATCATCGCCGAGGTCAAGCAACGGCTCGTGGATCGAGGCATCGCGTTCGCCGCGAACATCCCGGCCGTCGACAAGACCGTCGTCATCGCGAAGTCCGACACCACGACCCTCGTGCAGGTCGCGTACGCCATCTCGGTCGCCGTCGGAACGTGGCTGCCCTGGGTGACGCTCGCGTTCCTCGTGGTGGGCGTGCTCGCCGCCCGCCGTCGCATCCGCGGACTGCTCGGGGCCAGCATCGGCCTCGGGCTCGTCATGATCGCCGTGGCGAGCGGCATCGCGATCGGCAAGGTCGTGTTCGTGGCCCTCACCGCCAAGAGCGTGCTGCCGGCCGATGCCGCCGGCGTCATCTACTCCCAGCTGACCGCGTTCATCGCCTCGAGTGCCGTTGCAGTCGCCGTGCTCGCCATCACCGTCGCCGTCGTCACCTGGCTCGCCGGCCCCTACCGCGCTCCCCGCGCGTTGCGCTCCCTCTTCACCAGCTGGTTCGCGAGGGCCCGCCGCACGGCGGATGCGCACGGCGTGACGACCGGACGCTTCGGCCGCTGGCTGTACGCCCAGCGGGTCGTCGTGCGGGTCGTCGTCGTGATTGCCGCGGCAGCCGTGGTGCTGTTCGTGCGACCCCTTTCGGCGCCGCTCATCATCTGGACCGCGGTTCTGGCCATCGTCGTGCTCGGCATCAGCGAACTGCTGCAGCGACCGGCATCCGAGGCTCTCGCCGACCCCAGCCCGGACACCCCGAGCATCGTGGCGTGAACGCGGGCATCCGCCGGGTATCGTTCCTGACGGATGAACCGCACAACCACCGCACTGCTCGCCGGGCTCGAGGCGCTGATCACGATCGCCATCGGCATCGCGGTGCCGCTCGTGCCCCTCACCGTGCTGTGGGCGACGACCTTCGCCATGGGCCCCGACTGGTTCGGCTTCTGGCGCGCCGCGGTCGACATCTGGCTGCTCGGTCACGGAGTCGACCTCATGGTGCAGCTGCCGAGCGCCCTCGCCGTCGCCACCGGCCTTCCGGGGGCGGAGGCCGCCTTCCCGGTCAGCATCGCCCTGCTCGGCTTCAGCGTGCTCACGATCGCCATGGGCGTGCGGGTCGGGCGCCGCAGCGCCCTCGGCGGATCGCGCGTGCTCGGCGTGCTCGTCTCGGCGGTCGTCTTCGGCGCGCTGAGCGCCCTCGTGCTCGCGACGGCAGGCGAGCAGGTGGCACGACCCTCGCACCTGCAGGCGCTGACCCTTCCCGCCCTCGTATACCTGCTCTCGGCGATCGCCGGGTCGGAGTGGGCCATCCACCGCCTCCCCGACGGAGGACGGGATGCCCTGGCCGCCTGGGAGCGAGCGCTTCTGGAGCGTTGGCCCCGGCAGCTGCGCGCAGCGCTCGCGAGTGTGGCGCGCGGGGCGAGCGCCGCTGTCGCCGGACTCGTCGGCGTGGCATCCGTCGCCGTCGCGATGTGCCTCGTGCTCTCCTACTCCACGGTCATCGGGCTGTACGAGGCCCTGCACGCCGGCGCCGCGGGCGGAGCCGCCCTCACCCTGCTGCAGGCGTCGCTGCTGCCGAACGCCATCATCTGGGCACTCTCGTGGATCGTGGGGCCGGGCTTCGCGCTCGGGGCCGCAACCTCGGTCTCGCCGGCGGGAACCACACTCGGCTCCCTTCCCGGCCTGCCGCTGTTCGGCGCGCTTCCCCAGGGCACTCCCGCCATCGGCTGGCTCGGGGTGCTCATCCCCATCGTCCTGGGCGCGGCGGCGGGGTGGAGCTGCCGGCGGCGCATCGACAATGACGCACCGCTGTGGCAGCCGGCGGCGGTCGGCGCCGGAATCGGCGTCGTCACCGGCATCGCCCTGGTCGTGCTGGCCTGGTTCTCGGGCGGCGCGCTCGGTCCCGGCCGGCTGGCGAGCGTCGGGCCGGATCCCCTGCTCGTCGGCGCCTTCGCCGCGCTCGAGGTCGGGGCGCCGGCGATCATCGCGGCGGTGCTCGGCGTGCTGGGCCGACGGATGTCGGTTCCGGGGAATGCGCCCGCGCCCGAGGGGCACGCCGAGACCGTCGGGCGGACTCAGGCGAGCCGGTAGGCTCGAACCCGTGCTGTCGCTCGTCGTGCTCATCTCCGGTGGCGGATCGAACCTGCGGGCGCTGCTCGAGGCTTCGCAGGACGCCGAGTTCCCCGCCCGCGTCGTCGCGATCGGTGCCGACCGCGATGCCGATGGGCTGGCCCTCGGTGAGCAGTACGGCATCCCCACCTTCACCGTGGCCTACCCGGCATACCCCGACCGCGAGACGTGGGGCGACGCCCTGCTCGAACAGGTGCGGCAATGGCAGCCCGACCTCGTCGTGCTCTCGGGGCTCATGCGCCTGCTGCCGCCCCGCGTCGTGCAGGCGCTCTCGCCGCGGCTCATCAACACCCATCCCGCATACCTGCCGGAGTTCCCCGGAGCGCACGGGGTGCGCGACGCGCTCGCCGCGGGCGTCGCGCAGACCGGCGCCTCGCTCATCGTCGTCGACGACAGCGTCGACGGCGGCCCGATCATCGCTCAGGAGCGGGTGCCGGTTCACCCCGGCGACACCGAGGCCACCCTGCACGAGCGCATCAAGCCCGTCGAGCGCCGCCTGCTCATCCAGGCCGTTCTCGACATCGCCAACTCCGACGTCTCCCTGGAGGAATTGACCCGATGAGCGGCCCCCGCCACGACCCCAGCCTCTACCGCGAACACGACGTCGTGCCCATCCGCCGGGCACTGCTCTCGGTGAGCGACAAGAGCGGACTGCTCGAACTCGCCGCGGCCCTCGTCGGCCAGGGCGTCGAGCTCGTCTCGACCGGCACGACGGCCGCGACCATCCGCGATGCCGGATTCGACGTGACCGACGTGGCAAGCGTCACCGGCTTCTCCGAAGCCCTCGACGGCCGCGTCAAGACACTGCACCCCGCCATCCACGCCGGCCTCCTGGCCGATCTGCGGCTGGAGCACCACGAGTCCGAGCTCATCGAGCTCGGCATCTCGCCGTTCGAGCTCGTGGTGGTCAACCTCTACCCGTTCGTCCAGACGGTCGCCTCGGGAGCGACGGACGTCGACGTCATCGAGCAGATCGACATCGGCGGGCCGGCCATGGTGCGCGCATCGGCGAAGAACCACGCCAACGTGGCCATCGTGATCGACCCCTCGCGCTATCCGGAGATCATCGACGCCGTGGCCACCGGGGGCACCACCCTCGCCCAACGCCGCGCGCTCGCCCTCGACGCCTTCCGCCACACCGCCGGGTACGACGTCGCCGTGGCGTCGTGGCTCGGCTCCGCAGTCTCTCACGACGACGAGGGAACCGGATTCCCCGGCTGGGTCGGTGGCACCTGGACGCGCCAGCAGTCGCTGCGGTACGGCGAGAACGCCCACCAGGGTGCCGCGCTGTACTCCTCGACGCGCGGCCGGGGCATCGCGCAGGCCGAGCAGCTGAACGGCAAGGAGATGTCGTACAACAACTACGTCGACGCCGATGCCGCCGTGCGCGCCGCCTTCGACTTCGCCGAGCCGGCCGTCGCCATCATCAAGCACGCCAATCCCTGCGGCATCGCCGTGGCCGCTTCCGATGCGACGGATGCCATCGCCTCGGCGCACGAGCGCGCGCACGCCTGCGATCCGGTCTCGGCGTACGGCGGAGTGATCGCCGCCAACCGCACGGTGACGCGGGCGATGGCCGAGACGGTCGCGGGCATCTTCACCGAGGTTCTCATCGCGCCCGACTTCGAGCCGGACGCGCTCGAGGTGCTGCTGGCCAAGAAGAACCTGCGCGTGCTGCGCCTGCCCGCCGACTTCGAGAGCACGCAGGTGGAGATCAAGCAGGTCTCAGGGGGCCTGCTGATGCAGCGCGCCGACCACCACTTCGCCCCGTTCTCGGACTGGACGCTCGTCGCCGGCGAACCGGCCGACGAGGCCACGGCGGCCGACCTCGCGTTCGCGTGGACGGCCTGCCGCGCCGTGAAGTCGAACGCCATCCTGCTCGCGTCGGGCGGAGCATCCGTCGGCGTCGGCATGGGACAGGTGAACCGCGTGGACTCCTGCCGGCTGGCCGTCTCGCGCGCCGGCGAGCGTGCGGCGGGGTCCGTCGCGGCCTCCGATGCCTTCTTCCCCTTCGCCGACGGAGCGCAGATCCTCATCGACGGCGGCGTTCGGGCGATCGTGCAGCCGGGAGGCTCCATTCGAGACGATGAGGTCATCGCCGCAGCGAAGGCAGCCGGCGTCACGATGTACTTCACCGGAGAGCGCCACTTCTTCCACTGAGCGGCGCCGGCCGCTATGCGGTGAGCCGGGCGGTTGAGGCGCCTGTTCGATCGGTGCGCCCGGGGGGCGGGACCGGACTTCGACCACCGAAGCAGTCCCGCTCTGAGATGTCTCTGAGGATGCCCGCGCCGTCAGCGCCGACGGCGTGGCTGACCGGCGCGCGGCATCCGCAGGATGATGCGCGTGCCGCGAGGCCCCGTGCTCGCCACGTGCGCCGTGCCGCCGAAGCGCTCGACGGTGTCGCGAACAAGGGCGAGGCCGATGCCGAATCCGGGCCGGCCGCCGGCATCCGTTCCGCGCGCGAACCGATCGAAGCTCGCGTTCGGCTCGAGACCCCGGATACCCGTGCCGTGATCGAGCACCGACAGTTCGACGGCACCCGCGGTCGCGGTGAGGGCGACCTCGACGGTCGCGCCGGCGGGCGAGAACTTGAGGGCGTTGTCGAGCAGCGCGACGACGCACCGGTGGATGCCCACAGCGGGCATATCGACGTGGAGCGCGTCGTTCGCGTCGAAGTGGATCGCAACGCCGCGCTCGCTGGCGAGCAGCCGCATCGAGTCGACCGCGAGTTCGACGACCGGGTTCGCGAGAACGGGGTCGGTCGAACCCGGCTGCTGGTCGGCGGCCTCGAGCAGGTCGTCGACGATGTGCACCAAGGTGGCCGTGTCGCGGCGCAGTTCGGCGATCGTCGTCATCGTCGGGTCGCTGGCGGCGGTGCGCCTCTCGAGCTGCTGCAGCCGGGCGTCGAGCACCGCGAGCGGAGTGCGCAGTTCGTGGCTGGCATTGGCCACGAAGGAACGCTGCAGGCGCAGTGCCTGCCCGAGCGGGCGTACGGCACGACGGGTGAGGAACCAGCTCAGCGCCGCAGCGAGGGCCACCGCGGCGAGGCCGATGATGATCGCACCCTCGAGGATGTCGATGCCGCCGATGTCGATGGTGGCCTCGCGCTGGCTGAACAGTCGGTTCGGGTCGATGCGATTCAGCACGAAGGCGAAGGCGGCGACGACGACGCAGAGAAAGAGCACGGTCGTGGCGATCGCGATCTGCAGACCGACCGTGAGCGATGCGCGTCGTACCGCTCGCTCGTCGGGGTCATCGGAGAGCGCCTGCCTCATAGCTGCCCCAACCGGTAGCCGCGGCCGCGGACCGTCGTGATCATGTCGGGGTCGGTCTTGCGACGAAGGTAGTGGACATACGTGTCGACGGTGCCCGGTTGGTCTGTCTCGTCGAAGACGGTGCGCAGGATTTCCTTTCGAGAGAAGGTGTGCTGGGGATGCGCGGCGAGCAGCCGTAGCAACTCGTTCTCGCGCGCCGTGAGGATGCCGCGGCCGTCGTAGGGCGAGTAGATGGCGCGGCTCTCGGGGTAGTACTCCCACGAGCCGATGCGGATGAAGGGCCCCTCGCCGGAGTACACGCGACGGATGGCGCGAAGTCGGGCGAAGAGCTCGTCGAACTCGAAGGGCTTCACGAGGTAGTCGTTCGCGCCGGCATCCAGTCCCCGCACCTTGTCGTGAAGGGTGCCGAGCGCGGTGAGCAGCAGCATCGGCGTGCTCAACCCGGCCTTTCTCAGCGACTCGACGACATCGATGCCGTCGGCGCCCGGGAGTCGGCGGTCCACGACCAGAACGTCGAAGTCCGACGCGCGTGCCGCCTCCAATCCGCTGGCGGCATCGACGCGGAGCGTGACGGTGTAGACCTCCTCGAGCACATCGCGCATCAGGGGACCGAGCTGCGCGTCGTCTTCGATGAGCAGCAGCCGCGGGCGCGGGTCGGTCATCTCCTGCTCCTTTCCGCGATCTCCCATCAGGATTGCGGAACGCTCCGCTGAAGTCGACTCCGAGACTGCATCAGCCCCACGCCTGCGACGATGAGCACCGCCCCGACGGCGCTGACGGGCAACGGCCCGAGCGCGAGCCCTCCCCGCGCGTGACCGACCGAGAGCCAGTCGGCGACCGACGCGCCAAGGGGGCGGGTGAGCACGTAGGCCCACCAGAACGCCGCCGTCGCGGGCAGCTTCAGCCGGTAGCCGATTCCAGGCATCGCGAACAGCACAGCGAACAGCACGGCCGATCCGAGGTAGCCGAGCGAGAAGGTGGTCGCCGTCAGGTCGCCGAGAGCGGTGCCTAATGCGAAGGTCGCGAGCACCGTGGCCCAATAGAACAGCTCGCGCCGATTCGAGGTGATCGCGTGCACCGACAGCGTCTTCTCACTCGTCCACCAGGCGCCGAAGATGGCTGCGAGCGTTGCGGCGAAGACGATCGAGGAGAGCAGGTAGGGAACATCGAGCACGATGTGGGTGACGTCGGCGACCATCGTGCCGAACACGGCCACCACGCTCACGAACAACCAGTACCGCCACGCGACGTAACGCTTGGCCGAGAACTGGATGCCGAAGCAGGCCGCGAAGACGAGAGCGGCCAGCAGAACGACGACGACGGGCTCGTACGCCTTCACCAGGAAGTCGGAGAAGGTCTCGCCCACGCCGGTGGTCAGCAGTTTGACGATCCAGAACAGCGCGCTCAGCTCGGGAACGCGTTGCAGGCCGGCGTGCGCCGGCCGCGCCCCGGCCGACTCGAGGCGCGATCCGGCGAGTGGTCTAGGCGGCATGGGAGCGCCCCCGCATCCGTCGCACGAGTGCCGTCCCCACGACCGGCGCCACCGAGACGACGATGATGCCGAGCGAGATCCACTCGATGTTCGCGGCCACCCACGGAATGGAGCCGAGGAAGTATCCGGCTGCGCTCAGGAGGATCGCCCAGGCGAGACCGCCGATCGCATTCCAGAGGCTGAAGGTGCGATGCGGCAGGGTCGAGGCGCCCATGGCCGGAGAGATGAAGGTGCGCACCACCGGAACGAACCGGGCGAGCACGATCGCTCCCCGACCCCATCGCGCGAAGAAGGAATCCGCCTCGTCGAGGTAGCGCGTCTTGAACAGCCGTGCATCCGGTCGGAACAGGCGCCGGCCGAACCGTCGCCCGATCATGAAACCGACCTCGGCCCCGATGATCGCGCACCCCGCTGCGATCAGGACCATCACGAGCAGCGGCACGTGCAGCGGCGCCGCGATGAGGGCGGCGGCGAAGACCAGGCTGTCGCCGGGAAGGAAGGGGAAGAGCAGTCCATTCTCGATGAACACCATCGCGCCGATGGCGACGAGGGCGATCGGTCCAAGGGAGACCAGGGCAGAGGTGAGATCCACTCCGCAAGAGTGGCGGCGAATCTCTAATCTTCCTCCCAGAAATCAGCGCTCCTCCCTCGGTCGTCTTCGGGCGCCTGCGGGTAACCTTGGAGGCGGCGCACACCCCGCGCCGCACCCAGGCTGCCCACGAAGCAGCACAGAAGGAGACTCAACGATGACTCTCATCGAGCACGAACGCGCGACCACCCCGACCACCGGCACCGCCCACCACTCCGCGCCGGCCGGCATCGTCGCCACTCCCGCCGAGACACCGCTTAGCGGTTCCGCTCCGGCCCACCCCCGCCCCGACCTCGACCACGAGCGCGTGCTCGTCGTCACCGGCCGGCGCTCCGGGCTCGTGATCGTCGTCGCCGTGCATTCCACCCGGCTGGGCCAGGCCCTCGGCGGCTGCCGGTTCTGGCACTACGACTCCTGGACAGACGGGCTCGATGATGCGCTGCGCCTGTCCAGGGCGATGACCCTCAAGAACGCCACCGCGGGCCTGGCCCGAGGCGGAGGCAAGGCCGTCATCGTCATCCCGACCGGTACCGTGCTCACCGAGGAGGGCAGGCAGGCGGCCATGCTCGACCTCGGTGACGCCGTCGAGAGCCTCGACGGCGCCTACATGACCGCCGAGGATGTCGGCACGAGTGCGCCGCTCATGGCCATCGTCGCGCTGCGCACCCGGCATGTCTGCGGGCTTCCCGCCGAGCAGGGCGGAGTGGGGGAGCCGGCTGATGCCACGGCCACCGGCGTTCACGCCGCCGTGCGGGCGACGCTCGACTCCCTCTTCGGCAGTGCGGAGGTGAACGGGCGGCACATCGTGATCTCCGGGCTCGGTCAGGTCGGATCCCGGCTCGCCCGTGCCCTCGTCGAGAGCGGCGCCCGCCTCACCGTGACCGACATCGACCCCGCGAAGCGCCGGCTCGCCGACGAGCTCGGCGCCCGCTGGAGCGAGCCGGCCGCCGCCCTCACGACGCCCGCCGACCTGCTCGTGCCGTGCGGCCTCGGCGGCGTGGTCACCGACCAGGTCATCGACCGGCTTCGGGTGGCGGGTGTCGTCGGCGCCGCGAACAACCAGCTGGCTAACAGATCGGGTGCGCGCCGCCTCGCCGACCGCGGCATCCTCTGGGCGCCGGACTTCATCGCGAACGCCGGCGGCGTCATCTACCTCGACGGCGCATCCGGCTCCGACCCCGCGTCGGCGGAGCAGATCGCGGAACGGCTCGAGGGCATCGGCGAGACGCTCACGGGCATCTTCGCCGCCGCGAAGCAGGGCGGCACGACGACGCTCGAGGAGGCCGAGCGGCTCGCACGAGAGCGGCTGGCCGCTCACCCGGCGAGCGCGTCGCCCTCAGCAGACTCATAGCCGAGGGCGGACGGGCGGGAAAGGCCTGCACGGTAGGGTCGCAGTCATGACTTTCGCCAGTGCAGCCACCCGCCCGCCCACCCCTGTGAAGCCCGACGCCGGCCGGAGGATCGCGGCCGGCGTGCTCTCCGCGCTCGTGGTCGCGGTCGTCGCGCTCGTCATCACGAGCCTGGTCTTCTTCATCAGCAGCCAGCAGGCGACGGCCGCGTTCGTGAGCGCGCTCAACTTCTTCGTGCTGCCCGCGGTCGTCACGGCGATCCTCCTCGCCGTCTTCAATGCACTCGGGGCGACCCGGTGGTGGCTGCCCGCCCTGGCAGGCGGACTCGGAGCCGCCATCATCGGCGCCGTGGTCGGGTCGCTGCTCTCGGTCGCGACCTCGGGCACCGCACTGTCCGGTCCCATCGTCGGCCAGGTGTTCGCGAGCCTGGTCAGCTTCAACCTCATCTTCGTGATCACCGTCACCCTCGCCGAGGTCGGCATCGGCCGCCCGCTCTACCGTGCCATCGTCGGCTATCGCCAGTCCACGGATGCCGGCATGCGTCGCATCGCCCTCGTCCGCGCGCCCGCAGGCAACCTCTCCGAAGGACTGCTCACCCACCGCGAGCCGAGCGCGGTCGACACCGCCCTCGCCGACGAGCAGTGGGACAACTACTGCGCCGCTCTCGCCGCCGAGGGCTGGGACGTGGTCGAGGTGGAGCCGGCTCCCGAACTCGCCGACTCCGTCTTCGTGGAGGATGCCGTGGTGCTCTTCGGCGACACCGCCGTCATCGCGAGCCCCGGCGCCGAGTCACGCCGTGAGGAGATCATCGGCGCAGAGGCGGCCGTGCGCGGCATCCCGGGCATCCGCGTCGAGCGCGTCGAGGCTCCGGGTACGCTCGACGGCGGCGATGTGCTCAAGGTCGGCTCGACCGTCTACGTCGGCCGCTCGACGCGCACGAACGCGGAGGGCATCCGCCAGCTGCGCGTGCTGCTCGCGCCGCTCGGCTACACCGTCGTCGCCGTGCCGCTGACGGATGCGCTGCACCTGAAGAGCGCTGCGACCGCCCTCCCCGACGGCACGGTCATCGGCTACCGTCCGCTGCTCGCCGATGCCGGTGTCTTCGACCGCTTCATCGACGCTCCGGAGGCCGCGGGAGCCGCCGTGGTCGAATTGGCGCCCGACACGGTTTTGATGTCGGCGGCCGCTCCGGTCACGGCCGGACTGCTGGCCGACCTCGGCTACCGCGTGGTCACCGTCGACATCTCCGAGTTCGAGAAGCTCGAGGGCTGCGTCACCTGCCTCAGCGTGCGCGTGCGCTGAGCACCCGTCCGTCGTGCAGCTCGATCACCCGATCGGCGCGCGCGACGAGCAGTGTGTCGTGGGTCGAGACGACGGCCGCGATGCCGCGTTCGCGCACGAGGCCCGCGATGAGGTCCATCACGGTGCCGGCCGTCGAGCTGTCGAGCTGGGCGGTCGGCTCGTCGGCCAGCAGCACTCCGGGTTCGGTCACCAGAGCACGCGCGATGCCGACCCGCTGCTGTTGACCGCCCGAGAGCTCGCCCGGCCGCTGGGCGCCGTGCTCGGCGAGGCCCACAGCGGCGAGGGCCTGTGCGACCCGTGCGTCGCGAAGGCGCCCGTCCATGCGGGCGAGCCGGAGCGGCACCTCGACGTTCTCCGCCGCTGAGAGCACCGGGATCAGGCCGAAGCTCTGGAAGATGTAGGCCAACCGGGTGCGTCTCAGATCGCCGAGCGCATCCTCGTCGAGCGTGCCCAGCTCGACGCCCTCGACGAAGACCTGGCCACCCGTCGGCGTGTCGAGGCCGCCGAGCAGGTTGAGCAGGGTCGTCTTGCCCGCTCCGGATGGACCGCGCACGACGACGAGCTCACCGGCGGCCACCTCGAGGGTGACGTCGTCGCACGCGCGCACCTCTGCCGAGGAGCTCGCGTAAATGCGCGTCAGACCCACCGCACGCAGGATCGGTCTCATCGCTGCTCCTCCGTGGATGGGTCGGCGCCGGGCTGGAGGTCCGCCGCATCCACCGCATCCGCCGCGTGCCGACGCCGCGCCCGCGCCGGGGCCGGGGCACCCTGGCTCTGCCCCTGGCCTGGCCACACCCCGACGTGATCGCTCTCGAGTGCGAGCCGCACCCTGTCCCGCAAGGCCAGCGTGCTCACGAACTCCTGCGGCAGCTGCAACCTGCCGACCCGGTCGAGCACGGCGAACTCCTCGGCGACGGCGCTCTCCCGGCCGTGCTCGTCGGTATGCCTGCTGCGCAGCACCTCGGTCGAGGTGCGCCCATCGCGGATCTGGACGGTGCGCGCGACGTGCTCCGAGACCGCCGGGTCGTGGGTCACGATGAGGGTCGTCACCCCAAGTCGGGCGTTGACGGTGCGCATGGCCTCGAGCACCGCGACGGAGGTGGCCTCGTCGAGCTCACCGGTCGGCTCGTCCGCGAGCAGCACCCGCGGTTCGTTGGCGATCGCGACGGCGATGGCGATGCGCTGCTGCTCGCCGCCCGAGCACTGCGCAGGCCGGCGGTCGGCGCAGGAGCCGACCTCGAGCGCCGTCAGCACCTCGTGCACGCGCGCGGCACGGTCGCCGCGATGACCGGCGATCGCGAGCACCGCCGCGACGTTCTCGGCGGCGGTCAGGTAGGGCAGCAGGTTTCGGGCCGTCTGCTGCCAGATGAAGCCGACGCTACGGCGCTGGAAGCGCACCCGCTCCTTCCGGCCCATGGTGAGCAGGTCGTGACCGGCGACGTGCGCCACGCCAGCGGTCGGCGTGTCCAGGCCCGAGAGGATGCCGAGCAGCGTCGACTTGCCGGAACCGGACGCACCGACGAGGGCGACGAGTTCGCCGCGGTCCAGTCGCAGGTTCAGCCCCTGCAGTGCCTGCACCTCCACGCCCTGCGCGGTGAAGATGCGCACGACGTCGGAGCAGTAAACGTCGGCGTCGTTCGGCGGGTTCGCGCTCACGGTACTCATCATTCCTCCACGGTCCTCAGAACGGCGGCCGCCTGCACCCGCCTCGACGAGGCGAGGGCGACGAGCGTGAACAAAGCGGTCAGCGCGATGAACCCGGCGACGAAGCCGATGCTCAATGCGGGGTCGATCACGAAAGCAGGCCGGCTGCGTCCGCCGGTGAAGCTGCTCACGTCCACGCCGGTGAGCAGGACGAGCGCGAGCAGCAGCCCGAGGGAGGCGCCGACCACGACAGCCGCAACAGCGGGCGGCCCGATCTCCCACCACGCGAGTGCCCGGGTCTCGCGCCGGCGGGCGCCGAGCATGCGCAGCAGGGCGCCGACCCGCTCCCGGGCGGATGCGCCGAGCAGGAGCGTCATCACGACGCTGAGCGCACTGAGCAGGCCCGATACGGCGATGGCGCCGACCAGCGCCGCCTGCAGCCCCGCGCTCGAGGGGTTGCCGGCCAAGGCCTTCTCGACGCCGGCGGGCGTGTCGATCGTGGGCTCGTCTCCGACGATCGCGCGGATGCCGGATTCGAGGGCGTCGGTGTCTGCATCCGGGTCCAGGCGCAGGAGTACGGTGCGAGTGGCCGGTACCTCGGTCGCGAACTGCGAGGCTGCGGTGTCCGCGACCACCACCCAGTTCGCGCGGGTGCTCAGCGGCGTGGTGTCGCGCTGCTCGCCCACGTGCACCGGCGTTCCGTTCAACGTCGCCTGCTTCGCGGACGCCACGAGGCTCGACACGGGGCGTGAGGCGATCACCGAGACAGGCG
Organism: Rathayibacter sp. YIM 133350; assembly: GCF_037404875.1. Lineage (NCBI taxonomy): Bacteria > Bacillati > Actinomycetota > Actinomycetes > Micrococcales > Microbacteriaceae > Rathayibacter > Rathayibacter sp. YIM 133350. The sequence continues at coordinate 38,556 of NZ_JBBELO010000022.1, read as the reverse complement.
AACCGGCGCGCAGCGCATCCGGCGGCACCGCCTGCGTGCGACCACGCTGCACCGCGGCGAGCTTCGCCGCGTCGACGACGATGATGGCGGTGTTCGTGCGTCGACCGTCGACGTCGAGGATGGCGTCGATGGGCCCGGATGCCGTGGCAGCGGCCTGCACGCCGGGCAGTTGCGCGATGGCATCGGTCTGCTCGATGGCGAGCGACGCCCCGCTGACCCTCATGTCGGCACCCACCGTCTGGGCCGCCGTTTCGAGGACGCCGGTGCGCAGGGTCGCGAGCACGACGCCGCTCGAGACGGCGACCGAGACTCCGACGACAAGCGCGAAGACCGGCACGAGACCCGTCGCGCGCTCGCGCAGTGCGCGGATCGGGCCGAGGAACGGGGTCAGAGCCGGGCCGGAGCGTCCCCGGGCGGCCAGCAGGCGCAGCGGCAGCGGGTAGATGCGCAGGGTGAGCAGGCAGGCCACGATCGCGAGCAGCAGGGGCACCGAGGCCAGCAGCGGATCGACGCCGATGGCCGCGGCTCCCACGCCGCGCTGGGAGAGCGCGATCGTCGCCGCGGCCGCCAGGGCCACGAGCACGCCTTCCGCGACGAGCCGCAGGCCACTGCGTCGGCCGCCGACGTCCGCCCGCCCGCTCCGCTCGGCCGCGCGCGGAGCCGAGAGGGCGAGCAGCGCGATCGGCAGTGCGGCCACCAGCACGGCGGGCACCAGGCTCGCCGCGGTGAGACCGCCAGGGGTGAGTGCCACGCCGATGAGCGCTCCCACGGCTGCCCCGGGCACCGCGGCACACGCGCCCTCCAGGCCGAGGAGCCGGCGCAGCTGACCGGCGGATGCGCCCCGCGCGGCGAGCAGTCGCAGCGCGGGGCGGCGTCCCTCCGCCACGACGCGACTGCCGAGCAGCAGCACGGCCGCCATGACGCCCAGCGGACCGGATGCGGTCATGGCGACCACGGCATCCGTGGTGGCGGAACGGGAGAGGGAGCTCTGGATGGCGTCGTCCGCCCGCGAGCTGTAGGCCAGGGGCGACGACCAGAATTCGGCGCGCTCGACGGCGACCCCCGTCGGCGAGCTCTCGAACCGGCGCAACTGGTCGAGCAGCTGCGCGGCCTGGCCGGCTTCGAGGGTGTCGGCGTCGAGCGGGAACCAGGTCTGCAGTCGCGGCGCAGCAGGCAATTGCAGAAGTCGGGCGAGCATGCCGGGGCTCACCAGCCCGGTGCCGGTGTAGATCGGATCGCCCAGGCCCTCCTGCACGACGGTCGGCCTCAGCAGTTCGCCGCTGTGCGACCAGTACGCGTCCGAGACGTCGATGGGCTCGTAGAGTCCGCTCAGGCGCACGGGCACGCTCGCGCCGGGGCTCGTCAGCACCGTGCGCACCTCGCCGAGCCCCCAGCCCATCGCCTCCGCGCTCGCCGCAGGAAGCGAGAGCTCGATCTCGGTCTCGGAGACGGCAGGTGCGACGCCCTCGATGTACCGCACGTGCGCGTCGGCACGGGGATCGTATCCGAACCGCAGTGCCGCGTGCGGCCCGCTGCCCGGGTGGAGCACGGGCAGGGAATCGAGGGCGAGCAGGTACTCCGGAGCCTCGAGCGCCGACCGCAGGGGAGTGGGCAGGGCGCTCCGGATGCCCAGCACCTGCTCGTCGAAGCCGCCCCATGCGGCGTCGTCCTGTTCGGTGAACCGGGGCTGGGCGGCCGGCGCTGCCGGCGGGATTCCGAGAACCGAGGCGACCGGGTCGCGCAGTTGCGGTTGCATCGCACCCACCTCGAAGCGCAGGGCCGAGGTGTGCAGGCTGGCGAGCGCTCGGGGAGCCGCCGTGAGGATGGCGGCGAGCACGAGGACGAGCAGCGCGACGGTGAGGGCACCGAGCGGATGGGCGCGCAGGTGACGGGCGAGGAGGGCCGGCGGGGAGAGGTGGGACCGGGGCGTCATTCGGGGGCCTCCGGCTGGGCGTGCTGCGCCTGCGCCCGCACCGTGAGGGCGGTGGAGAGCACGAGCGCGGCCACGGCGAGCACGATGACGCCGACGAGGACTCCGAGCGTGCCGACATCGAACGTCACGGCGAGCGATGGCGCGGGATCGACGACGGCGGCGCCGACGAGCGAGGGCACGGTGAGCACGACCGCCGTCCCGCCGACGAGGGCTCCGGCGATGACCGCACCGCCGAGCGCTCCGCCGAGTTCGGCGGCGCGTGCACCCGCCTGCGCCATCGGGCGCACCCCGACGGCGCGCAGAACGGCGACCTCCGATCGACGGCGTGCCGCCATGGCGACGGCGATCGCCGCGACCGCCGCAAGGGCGAAGGCGGCCGCCGTCCCCACGCCGGTCCAGAGGATGCCGACGGCCGGCGCGGCGATCCTGGTCGCCCGGCTCGGCACGGCGGCCGTCGCGAGGGCACCGCCTCCGATGGCGTGCTGGAGTCGCTTGGCGACCGTGACGGGGTGAACCGCACTGGCCCAGACCTCGTTCGTCGGGGCGGCCGTCTCGTTCGTGCGCAGCAGCGCGTCGTCCAAGGTCGGCAACGACGCGATGACGGCGAGGTCGGTCTCGGCCCCCGGCACCGTGGGCGTCACGCCGGCGACGAGGATGGTCGTCGCCCGCACGACGCCGTCGAACTGGACATCGACCCGGTCGCCGCGGGCGAGTCCGAGACGATCGGCCAGCGCGCGCGAGACGACGGCGGGAACCGGGACGGCATCGCCCGGTGTCGCCATGAGGCGGTCCACGGGTTCCAGCGACGAGACGGTCATGCCCTGCTCCGGAACGGCGAGATCCTCGCTGCCGGCGATGCGGGTGAGGGCGACGGCCACATCGGCCTGCCCCGCGCCCTCCGTGAGTTCGGCATCCACTGCCAGCAGCCGCTGTTCGCCGTTCGAGGGGAGGGCCGCAGACAGCGTTGCGTCCGCCCCGACCGCAGCGGTGCCGAGGGGGAGCCGGGCCAGTGCTCCGTCGTCGTCCATGATCCAGGCGCTGACGAGGAGGGTGCCGCGCGGTTCGGTCGCGCTCGAGTGCAGTCCGACGGTGAACTCCGTCGCGTCGGGGCCGAGCGGCTGGCCCGGAACCTCCCCGGTGAGCGTCGCGCCGATGCCGGCGGTGTCGACGGTTCCTCCCACGGTGTCCAGCACCGCCATGCGATCCGCGTCGATCGCGATGAGGCTCGCCGGGTCGGAGCTGATCCTCAGTTCCGCGCTCGCCACCGGAGCCGCCTCCCCGACGCCGGGTTCGCTTCGCGCCGACGCGAGGGCGGCGCTCGCCGGTGATTCCTCGCCGAGGCGTACCCGCACTTCGGCGCCGTTGGACTGCTGGGCCGACGCGGATGCGCGATCGGCCCACGACGAGGCATAGCCCGAGGCGAAGACCGTGGCGCCGACGGCGAGGGAGACGGCGACGACGGCGAGCTGGTAGACGGCGCTCTCGCGGGCGAGGTGGCGTGCGGCGAGCGCGAATCCCAGCCCGCGGCGGCTGGCCGCCATCCGCTCGACGACGAGGGCGATCGGCCGCGCGGCGAGGCAGAGCAGCAGGGCGGCAGCCAGCAGGGCGAGAACCGGCGCGAGCACGGCCAGTCCGTCCACGTGAACGACTCCTGCGGCATCCGGTACGAGCGTCGTTCCGTACTGGAGGAGTTGCGCCGTCGTCACCACGGCGCCGATGGTGGCGACCGCGGCCAGGGCGATCAGCGTGCCGGATGCCGCGCCGCGGAACCGCGGTGCGCGCGCGTCGCCGGCGACGGCGAGGGGAAGCGCGACGAGGGCGATGAGCACCACCCCGGCGACCAGGGGGAGAGCGGGGAGGTACGCACCGCCGGCCAGGAATCCGATCGCGGCGGTCGGCAGCGCGAGGATCGCGCCCTCCACGACGGCGAGTGCCCGCCGCTGTGCGGGACTGAGGCCCCGGGCGGCCAGCAGTCGCACCTCGCCGCTCCGCGCGAGACCCAGGAGCCGCGCGATCTCCGCGACGGCCAGTGCGGTGAAGACTCCGACGAACAGAAGCGGGATCGGAGCGACGGACGCGAGTGCGAGCGAGCCGCGCACCGCCGAGTCGAGGGTCGAGAGCAGGCCGCCGCTGATACTCGCCGTCGCGCCCGACGAGGTGGCCGCCTCGAGGCTCTCGGGCAGGCGGCCGAGCTCGCCGCTCAGCGCGCGGGCCCCATCGGCGGTGGCGGGCGCGGGTGCCGTGATCACCCACACCGCGGCATCCTCCGTGTCGGTCCGTGCCACTTCGCCGTGCTGCACCACCTGCCTCACGGTCGCACGCACGGCCCGTTCGGCCGCGGCGTCGTCGTCGGCGTCGCCGGTGCGGTTCACGCTGACGCGCAGCACGGCGCTCTCGCCCTGGGCGCCGGCCACGAGGGAGCGCACTCCCATGGCTTCAGTCGTGTGCAGGGCGTTCGCGACGAGGGTCAGGGCGAGCGCGGCGAGCAGGCAGACCAGCGCCAGGGCGACGGCGAGCGGCCAGCGGGCACGGGTGCGTGCCGCCAGGAGTACCGCAGTGTGCACCCCACCCCCTCGCTCGCGTTCTGCCAGCATAGGTGGCGCACTGGCAACGCGAGCCCAGCCGGGAGGGGTGATCCATGCTCTTGCGGGACTAGACCGGTGGTTCTAGACTCCGGTCAGCTCCACGTTCAATGAGGATTGGGGAATTCTTGTGAAGAAGCGTTCAGCTATCGGCGTTCCGGGGGCGGCAGGCCTCGTGGCGGCATCTGTCATCGGTTTCAGCGCACCGGCGCAGGCCTCCATCACTCAGTGCGGCAGTAACCGCGCGTGCGCCTGGACTGACTCCAGCTATGCCGGAGCCTTCGGATCGTGGACCAGCAGCGAGTCGTCGCTGGCAGGGTTCCACGACGTCATCTCCTCCGTCGCCAACAACCGAACTGCCTATATCGGCTGGTTCAGCGACCCCGGTTATTCGGGTTCATTGTTCCAGCAGCCCGGAGGAGGGGCGGGCTTCTTCAATTGGCCCGACTGGCGAAACGACTCGTTCGACTCCCTCTACTTCTACTGATGGGCCGAGGGCGGCAGGCAGCCGCGGCTGCCGCAACAGCGCTCATCGCTGTCGCCACGTTGGTCGGGTGTTCGTCAGGCCCATCACAAGCACACGCGAATGTGCGCGCCAAGCTCGATCCCGCTACGGCACAGATTGCGCTACCTCTTGAGTCCTATGCGATGAGCTGGGATGAAGTACAGACGGTGAATCATGCCAACGCAGTTCTGATTGCCAAGTGCATGGCGAAAAAAGGGTTGAGCTTTCCGCGTGCCGAACAGGATTGGTCGGCGCTCACGCCTCTACCGGATCGACGGTACGGGTTGTGGGCGCCGGCCGATGCCGAAGCGAACGGATATGAGCTGCCGGAGACCAGCCAGTCCAAAGCAATCCAAGTACAAGAGGACGCTCTCGGCCCTGACTGGTGGCAGGACTACCAGGGGTGCTTCAAATCGCAGAAGCAGCTGCCTGTCATGGGTGTGAATACCACTCCCGATCAGTCGGTGGTGGATCGAGGGATGAACGAGTCCTTCGAGGCACTGTTGTCCAGCGACGAGTTCAAGACTGCCCGCGAGAAATGGCTGTCCTGCATCCAAGCCGAAGGACTTGCCGCAAATCGGGATGCCAGAGTGTTGGTGCCTCAGTTTCCGTCAGCAGGGGAGGAACAGCTGAAGGTGGCCGCCATCGACGTGCGCTGCAAGGAGAAGTTGAACTCCGTGCAAACGCTTGCCGACTGGGAAGCGAGCAAACAGGCGGACTACATCGACGGTCACGAAGGAGAGCTAATCGCCTACCGCGACAAAGTGAAGACGGTGTTGGCTCAGGCGAAGAAACTGGTCACTACCGTTGACGGGTGAGCCGCGCCGGATACGCCGGCTTGACCACCCCTTCCGCGCGCTCGTGTTCGTCCTGGTCACGGTGCTGATCGCGGGTGCAGCCTTCTTCTTGGGCATGTGGGTTCGATCCCCAGATTCGGCGGTCCTCGACGCACGCGGCACCAATGTTCCTGTCTACGCGTCGGTTGAGTCGCGAACGGTCACATCGGACATTCGCATTCAGGGTGAAGTGTCGGGGACGCAGCAGCAGCCTGTGATCGTGAGCCCGCCAGCGGGGGCAGAGCGTATTGTCGTCACCTCAGCGTCCGCAACGCCCGGCCCGCTCACCAACGGACAGCTTTTGGGCACGATCTCGAACCGACCCGTCTTCCTGTACAGCGTGGACATACCGCTTTTCCGGAACCTTGTTGCCGGCGACACGGGAACGGACGTCGCCAGCCTCCAGAAGGCGCTCGGCGTCCCTCAGACCGGCAAGGTGGATACCGCCACGCTAAGCGCTATTCGGGCCGCATACTCCGCCGCGAATATTGATCCGCCTGGCGGGCGTTACTCGACCACCATCACCACGACTGAGCTGTACACCGTTCCAGCGTCACTCGGCGCACTCACGTTGGTGTCCGTCGCACCAGCGGGGGCATCAGTCGACAATGACCATCCCTTCGCAGTGCTGGGGACCGGATCTCCATATGTAAGCATCCGAGCGAGTGTGAGCGAAGCCGAACAGATCAAGCAGAACGACAAGGTGGCGCTGACCGGCTCGGGCGGCAAAAAGGGCACGGGCACCGTCACCGGGATAGGTGACTTTCAAGCGAGTCCTACTCGTAGTGGGCGGCCGCCTGGCCGCGACGTCCGCATCAGCCTCGACCCCGGCGGCAGCCTAATGGCTGGCGACGCGGTTTCTGTTCTATTCGGCGCGGAATCAAAGCCAGATATGGCGGTCCCCACACTCGCCATTCGATCAGATTCCACCGGCGACTATGTGATCAAACGCAGTGGTTCTGGCACTCCTGCGCGGACTCCTATCACTGTGCAGAAGAACGCGGATGGGTGGACTGCGATCAAGGCCGATGCTCTGAAGATCGGGGATGAAGTCTTGGTGTCGCAATGACCACGCCGCCGAGGCTGAGACTCGACAGCATCCAGCGTCGGTACGGAGAGTCACAGCAATGGTTCGCGATCCGCGAGGCCTCTCTCACCGTGGAGCCGGGTGAATTCCTTGCCATCGTCGGCCGGTCGGGCTCGGGGAAATCAACCCTCCTCAACATCATCGGCCTGCTTGACTCACACTGGGATGGAAATTACGAGCTCGGTGACATCGATGTTCGCAGCCTGACCCCTCAACAAATCGACCATCTGCGAAGCGCCACGTTCGGGTTCATCTTCCAGTCCTCTTACGCCAACCCCTACGAGAGCACCGAACGCAACGCCTCGTTAGCACTCGCGATCCAGGGTGCAGAGCTTCGCGAGCAGTCGGAGAGGGTTGCACTAGCGCTGGGAGCCGTGGAGCTCGGGAACAAGGCCGCTGCGCTCGCGCGGTCCTTATCCGGTGGTGAACGCCAAAGGCTCGCCATCGCCAGAGCTCTCACCACGAATCCATCCATCATCGTTGCCGACGAACCCACCGGAAACCTCGACAGCGAAACCGGCAACCAGGTGATGGAGGCGCTCCTAGAACTCAATCATCAAGGCGCGACGGTAATCCTCGTCACCCACGACGCCCGCATCGCCGCATACGCAGACCGGACCGTTCGGATGGCAGATGGCGTTCTCGAGAACCCGAACGCCGAGAGCAACATCGCGCGCCCGGCCGATGAGCAGCCCCGTGCGTTGCCGACGGCAGTCCCAAACGCCTCCGCTCGTGGAGCGCGCATGAGACGTGCGTCGGATCGTCTCACCAGAGCTATCAACAACGTAACGTCCAGGCCACTGCGTTCTGTCGCCCTTATCGCGGCATTTGCCCTAGCGTTTGCGGGCCTAATCGGAGCGGCAGGCATCGGCGTGACGGCATCACAGCAAATCGCCGGGCGGCTGACAGCCGCAGCTCGCGACGAAGTTCGAGTGAACGTGCCAGCAGGAACAGCCGACCACCAGGTCAGCGCCTGGTTGAATCGACTGCGTTCGCTCGATCATGTCCAAGACGCGGGCCAAGTAGCACCTCTCGATGCCAACACGGCCCGCACCAGCCGATTCGCTTTTACGTCTGCTACCGGTTCGTCTCCCTTTCCTGGCAGCACCGTCGCCATCGACAAAGGCCTATTCGGAGTCCTACAGATCGCGACCGCGCCCAAAGGCGCGAGCAACCTTTTCTCGTCGGCAAACAACCACATCGCTCTGATCGGCGCCAATGCACGCGCCCAGCTCGGGCTATCCGAAGACGGCGACGGGGTGGGGGCGGAAGTATGGGTCAACGGCGAGCCGTACGAGATTGTTGGGACGATAACATCAGCGCCGCGTGAGCCGAACCTTCTCACCAGTGTCGTCATACCACTGGGTCAGTTCTCCGCAGGGTCAAGCCAAATTGTCGTCCGAACCGATCCTGGGTATGCCGGCCCCTTGGCAGAAGCGGTGCCATTAGCACTTTCGCCGGCCTCGCCCGCCGAAATTTCGGTGGAGACCGCCGCGGAGCTAAGGAACCTCCGGGTGGGGGTACAGACTGATCTGAACGGGTTGTTGGCCTCCCTCGCTATTGCCCTGCTTGCGCTGGCGATACTCAGCGGAGCTTCCGCAATGTTTATCTCGGTTCAGGCTCGCACCCAAGAACTCGCCCTCGCTCGCGCAGTCGGACTCGGGCAGGGCGGAGTTGCTGCAATCTTCCTATGGGAAGGCGTTGTCATCGGTCTCGCCGGCGCCCTTGCAGGGATTGCAGGTGGGTTAGCGATATCGGTGGCTGTTTCCGCTGTGCGCGGCTGGTCAGCGATCGCGCCATGGGAAACCATCGCCATCTCGCCCGTCGCGGGTGCTCTCTGTGGTGCCCTAGCTGCACTACTCCCCGCCGCACGTGCAGCGCGAATCGACCCCGCTGAGGCCATTCGATAGGTGACCGGACGCCTATCGCCTGCTGACGTGCGGAGTTACCCTCGATAGATGAACGCCACAGTTCTCCCATCGAGCGTTGGGGCCGGCTCGGAAAAGCGTGACTCGTACGCAAGCCTGCTGCCGCTTGTACTCGGCGTGGCTGCCACCATTTTCGGAACAGCCACTTTCCTGATCCAAGCAGACCGTGCAGGCATGGCAGAGACTCGTGTCAGCCAGTCCGACTTGGCCGCGACCGCGGTCGTCGCGGACGCGAGAATGTGGACGATCGGGGGTCTCGTTCTCGAAGTTGTCGGCTTGTGCCTGATAGCCATCTACTTGATTTCCCGCATAACAACGGCTCGGCAAAGGCGTTTCAGCGATCGTGGCGGCATATCGTCGCCATCTCTTGTGCGCCAACTCCGGCAGCTCGCTGCCCTTCACGCGGAGGGGATTCTTGCGGATAGCGAATACGAGGACGCCAAACGGAGACTTCTAGAGAACTAGCGCCCGGCACACCGAACATCACGAGTCGTCCGGCTCCCTTTGCCATGCCGGCAACTCTTTCAGGTCTGCGTCCCAGAAACGATCGTTTACGGGGCGATCCGCCTCGACCCTCTCGGGACGGCGACACGCCGACGCTGAGTGCACCGAAACTATCCACCTAAACTGTTTCCAACCGAAATACCGATATCCCCGTTTTCGGTTGGGTTCTGGTAGAATGGAAACAGCTCACGGAAGGGGCGCATCATGGCTCACACGATCGCAACCGCCCGGCCGACTCAGGCCGACGTCGACGAGCGCGTGGCGTTCGCGGACGCCGCGCTCGCGCTGGCTGGCCACGAGGTCACTGACCCGGAGCTGCGCGCCATCTTGGAGCGTCAGGCGCGGCACGAGCTGACAGGGGACGAGGCGCGCGAAGCGATCCGCCGACACGTCCAGGGCTGATGCCCCGCGCCATCACTTTCCGTACCTGGGATGACTACTTCATCCCAGGTACGTCTGTGTTGCGGAACAAGTTCACCGCGCCGGACAAGCCCTACGGCGAGACCGACCCCGACAAGCTGCGCACGTTGGAGGAGGCATACGCCCACTCGCGCATTCAGGAGCTGGCAGAGACGCCGATCACGGGCCGGTTCGACTACGACCACATGAAGGCGATCCACGGGCACATCTTCCAAGACGTGTACGAGTGGGCCGGCCAGGAGCGCGTCGCTCCGGTCGGGCAGTTCATGACCAAGGACGGCCACGCCTACTACGGTGCCGGCTCGCACCTGACCGCGGCCGCAGAAGCCGAGTATTCGAAGCTGGCGAGCAAGAACTACCTGCGCGGCTTGGAGCCGGCCGAGTTCGTCGACCAGCTCGCGGAGAGCTGGGGCGAGGTCAACGTGATCCACAGCTTCCGCGAGGGCAACACCCGAACCCAATTCGTGTTCTTCTCCCAGCTCGCGCAGCAGGCCGGCTACCGGCTCGACCCGGCGCTGTTCGCGCCAGGAGCGCCTCAGCGCGACGCATTCGTGGAGGCCCGCTTCCACAGCCAAGACACCGGCCGAAACGACCAGCTCGCCGCGGTCCTCGGGCAGGCGATCACCCCTTTTGAGCCAGGCTCCCGCGAGACGCCAGCGGGAGCCGAAATGGGGAGCGCCCTTTGGCAAGTGAGCTTTCCACGATCAGCAAATGACATCACCCGAGCGGGATCCGAAACACCGTCGCAGGAGTCGCGGCCTAGTACTTCTCGGATGGCGGACCGCGGGTACGGGGCCGGGCAGGAGGGGCGATGACGAACACCGTTGAAACGACAGCGGCCGAGCGAGCTCGTCAGGTTGCTGAGGGCGTCCATAGCGCCGAGATGGAGGGCCTGTCGCTGTCGCCGGCGATGCTGGCGGACGCGGAGCTGTACATCGCGGGAGACATTGACGCCGACCAGCTGGTGGAGCGCACCCGTCAGCGCTACGGGCTCGGCACCGTCGAGACGAAAGAGGATCGAGCGTGAACATCGTCGGCTACGCGCGAGTGAGTACCCGGGAGCAGAACCCAGATGCGCAAGAGGCTGAGCTGCGCGCGGCCGGCGCCGGCCGCGTGTTCGTCGACCGGGGCGAATCCAGCAGGGTCGCTGATCGGCCGCAGTGGGTCGCTTGCCTGGACTTCCTTCGCGAGGGCGACACGTTGGTGATCCGGGCGCTTGATCGCATCGCCGGATCGGAGCTGATGGCAATCGAGTTGATACGTGACCTTGGCCGCCGCGGCATCCGACTACGGAGCCTCACCGAGCCATTTCTGGACGTCGACACGTCAACACCGATGGGGGAGGCCATCGTCGGCATCATGGCCGTTCTCGCTCAGTTGCGGGTCGCAACGATCCGTGACAACACAATGCGCGGCCTCGCTCACGCGCGCGCACAGGGTCGCGTCGGCGGGCGGCCCTCCGTGATGACCCCCGAGCGTGTCGAGGAAGCCGCGCGGATGCGCGCTGCCGGTGTGAGCATCGCGAAGATCGCGCGCACCTTCGGCGTGGGAGCATCCAGCGTCTCCCGTGCGCTCGCGAAGCACGACGACGCTCCCGCGCACGTCGCGCAGTAGAGCCACGTCGCTTCTACGCTGAGAGTATGGAGGACTCCGGAATGCAGCAGGCGTGGATAGGGCTCGTGGGTGTCGGCATCGGTGCGCTGGTGACCCTTGTCGCATCAGTCATCGTGCCGTGGATTCGGGACACTCTTGACCGCAAGCGCATCGAATGTGAGCGACAGCAGATCGAGCTACGCGACGCCCCCTACTGAAGGCGATGGCCGAGTTGCTGGCCTACCGGCAGGCGATGGGAGCGCGTTCCAATCCGGGCGAAGCCCTCGCCCGGTTCGGCGCTGCCCAGAACGAACTCGTCGTTCGTCTCACGGCGAAGGAGCAGCCGATCTTGGACGTGTTGCTTGCGATGCTCGCGATGGTCCAGGAGCCGAGGCGGGGAGTCGAGAAGATGGTCGGTGAGGCGATGCAGGTTCTCACGCTGTGGGCGCGTGGCGATGTTCGGACTGATGATGTGATTGCCGAGGTCGAGCGCAGGGCCGGCGTCAAGCTCTCCGACAACAACACCGTCGTCAGTCCCGCCTAGGCCAGCGGCGCTTGACGATCCTCCTGTAGCCACTCCGCGACCTCCGAGCTGAGGTAGCGAACGGTCCGGGGTGTGATGCGGATGTAGGCCGGCCCGGTGCCCTGATCACGGAGCCGGCGCAGGTGCTCGACGTCAACGCCGAGCTGCGCGGCCAGGGCTTTGGGTGTGAGCATCGTGGGCCGCTTCTGGCTGTCGTTCACTGGCACGAGTCGCATCCCATTTCGTCCATCGGGTCGACGGGCACGGCGTACCCTCCGACGTTCTCGATCTGCGCGGTTTCCCTGTCCATCGTTCGGCCTTCCAGTTGTTGTGTGTCCGATTGAAAGTTGGCAGTTCGGCGCGTGCGCCGAGCTGGCTGCTTTCAACGGAGCACTGGCCGACTTGCACGCAGTGGAGAGGCGGTCAAGGGGAGCCCGCAGGGCTCTCCCGAAGGGACGCGTAGCGCCCTTGACGGCCTCGTAGCGGAGTGCAACCCCGCAGCGCGGGGACATGCGAAAGGCCCCACGCCGCAGAGCGGAACGTGGGGCCTGAGTGAGTTCATGATCAACCCTCGGAGGAAGGCTCCTGCGACGAGTCGCGAGCCGCATCGGGAGCGGGGCGGTTTGCCGGCTTGCGCGTTGCACGACGTCGCACACGCGCCTTCTTGTCAGGCTCCGAGAACCCGATCTTACGAAGCTCGTCCGCGGTCCACCCGGCGCTCACGGCGGCCGAGTACGCGCGCACATCCTCGCGCTCCGCGTTGGCGATTCGCTCCGCGATCCGCGCTTGCAGCTCGGACAGCTCGCGGTCGGTTTCTTCGCGTACATCGACGAGCGCCTGGCGCGCCTCAGCGACGCCGCGAACGGCGTTGAGCCGGTCATCCTATAGGCGCCGCGCGCGCTCGATCGCTTCCTCTGGTGTCAGTTGTGTAGCCATGCCCTAATGGTACGAAGCGGAGCGCTTCTCATCGACACCCGTCGACACGTAGAGGAACAGGCGCGGCGAAGCCGCGACCACTCCCGTCTGACGACGCGAGGAACTGACAATCGCCGTCCCGGACGGAGCAAGCACTTGCCTGCCGGACCCCGCTGGGGCTACCCTGAAAGGCTGTGCGGCGCCGGATGCCGGCAGCAGCACGAACTGATGATGCGCAGGAGGACTCCATGACGAAGACAGCCCAGCCGAAGCCCCACTCGGGTGCGTTCACGGGCATCATCGCCGTGATGAGCGGCGCCATCCTCCCGGCCGAGCGCTCCTAGCGGGCGCCACTTCCCGGGCCGATCGGAGACAGCGCCCCGGCACTGCGTCCCGGCCCCGCTTCGGCTCGGCGGTACGCCTTCGCGCGACCGTCATCCTCCACACCTTCCTTGATCAGCGACCGACGGTCGCCGTGATCACCGCTCCAGAAAGCAGTCATGTCTGCGACGCTTCACACCCCTGACCCCGCACGGGCGCGCCTCGGAACCGTGCGCACCCTGCTGCGGCTCTACCCCTATGTGCGACCGGCGATGCCACGGCTCGTCATCGGCGCGGTCGCCGCGCTGCTGGCCAGCGGCGTCTCCCTCGTGATCCCTCAGGTGCTGCAGGCGCTCGTGGACGGCGGTCTCTCCGAGGGGAAGACCGCATCCGTCTGGCCTGCGGCCCTCGCCGTGATCGGGCTCGGCGTCGCCGAGGCCGTGCTGATCGGCGCCCGTCGCCGACTCGTGCTCGCGCCGAGCACGCGCTCCGAGGCGGCCATGCGCAACGCCCTGTACGCCCAGCTGCAGGACCTTCCCGTCGCCTTCCACGATCGCTGGCCGAGCGGCCAGCTGCTCTCGCGCGCCGTCAGCGACCTGGGCCTCATCCGGCGCTACCTCGCCTTCGGCGTCATCTTCCTGGTCGTCAACGTCATCACCATTCTCGTCGGCTTCGGCATCCTGCTCTCGATGAACTGGGTGCTCGGCCTCATCTTCCTGGTGTGCTCGATCCCGCTGTGGATCTACGGCTTCGTGTTCGAGGGCCGCTACTCCGAGATCGCACGGCGCAGCCAGGACCAGGCGGGCGACCTCGCGACCGCCGTCGAGGAGTCGGTGCACGGCATCCGCGTGCTGAAGGCGTTCGGACGCGGCAAGCACGCGCTGAAGAACTTCGCCTCGCAGGCCGAGACGCTTCGGGGAACCGAGATCGAGAAGGCCCGGGCCATCGCGGGCATCTGGCTGTGGCTGCTCATGGTGCCCGACGTCGCCTTCGCCCTGTGCCTCGTGGCAGGCGCCTGGCTCGCCGCTCAGGGCGAGCTCACCGTCGGCACCCTCGTGGGCTTCTTCGCCACGGCGACGGTGCTGCGCTTCCCGATCGAGTCCATCGGCTTCCTGCTCTCGATGACCTTCGACACCCGCACCGCCACGGACCGCTTCTTCGACATCCTCGACGAGGTCAACACCATCCGCGACCCGCAGAACCCCCGGACGGTGGCGGATGCCGTGGGCCGGTTGCACTTCGAAGACGTGCACTTCCGCTACCAGGACACTCCGGAGCGCTACCCCGACCTCATCGACGGGCTCGAGCTCGACGTGCGGCCGGGCGAGACCATGGCGCTCGTCGGGCTGACGGGCAGCGGCAAGACGACCATCACGGCCCTCACGACGCGGCTCTACGACGTCACGGGCGGCCGGGTGCTGCTCGACGGCGTCGACGTGCGCGACCTCACCCGTGAAGAGCTGCGGAGCCACATCGCCATGGCGTTCGAGGACGCGACGCTGTTCAGTGCCTCGGTGCGCGAGAACGTGCTGCTCGGTCGGCCGGAGCTCGCCGAGAGGTCGCCCGAGTCGGATGCGGTGCTCGCCGAGGCGCTCCAGGTGGCGCAGGCCCAGTTCGTGCACGATCTCCCCGACGGCGTCGAGACGACCGTCGGCGAGGAGGGCCTCAGCCTCTCGGGCGGGCAGCGGCAGCGCCTCGCGCTCGCGCGAGCCGTGGCGGCCAAGCCGGCCGTGCTCGTGCTCGATGACCCGCTGTCGGCACTCGACGTCGACACCGAGGCGCTCGTGGAGGCCGCCCTGCGCGACGTGCTCGCCTCGACCACGGCCCTCGTGGTCGCCCACCGGCCCTCGACGGTCATGCTCGCCGACCGGGTCGCCCTGCTGCAGGACGGTCGCATCACGGCGGTCGGGACCCACTCCGAGCTGCTCGCCCAGAGCGAGCACTACCGCTTCGTCATCTCGAGCCTCGAAGACGAAGAGCGCCGCGAGAACGCCCGGACGAGCGATCGGGACCTGTTCGACGAACGAGAGGAGGTGGCCCGATGAGCGTCACCGGAGTAGAGGGTGAGGAGCGGAACGACTTCTCCACCGAGGAATCCCGACAGATCCGCCGTCGGTCGCTGCGACTGCTCGGCTCGCTGCTGCGCCCCGAGCGCAGTCGCGTCATCGTCGCCGTCGTCGTCATCGTGCTCTCCACGGCCTTCCAGGTCGCCGGGCCCACGCTGATCGCCCTCGGCATCGACAAGGGCCTGCCGGCATTGATGAAGCAGGACTGGATGCCGCTTGCGGCCGCCGGTGGGGCGTACCTCTTCACGGGCATCGCCGGCGCCCTGCTCATCGCGTGGTACACGGTGCTCTCGGCGCGCATCGGCCAGGCGATCCTGATGGACCTGCGCACGCGGGTGTTCCTGCAGACCCAGCGACTGAGCCTGGAGTTCCACGAGTCCTACACCTCGGGGCGCATCATCTCGCGGCAGACGAGCGACTTGGACTCCATCCGCGAACTGCTCGACGAAGGCATCAACAACCTCATCCGCGGCGTGCTCTACATGGGGTTCATCGCGATCGCGCTGTTCTGGATCGACTGGGTCGGCGGTGTCGTGCTGGTGTGCTCGCTGCTGCCGCTGTTCGTGCTCACGCGGTGGTTCCAGAAGCGCTCGCAGGTGCTGTTCCGGCGTTCGCGAGTGGCATCGGCCAAGCTCATCGTGAAGTTCGTCGAGACGATGACGGGCATCCGCGCCGTCAAGGCGTTCCGCGTCGAGAGCCGCAACAAGGCGGACTTCGGGGACAAGGTCGAGGATTACCGCGACATCAACGCGCGGGTCTTCGGGCTGTTCGCCGTCTACGACCCGGGCCTGGTGCTCATCGGCAACGTCACCGTCGGCATCGTGCTGCTCATCGGCGGGCTGCGCGTGATCGAGGGCCACCTGGCCATCGGCGTCCTGCTCGCGGCCCTGCTGTACACCCGGCGGTTCTACGACCCGATGGAGGAGATGGCGATGTTCTACAACTCCTACCAGTCCGCCGCGGCCGCGCTCGAGAAGATCTCCGGCGTGCTCGAGGAGGAGCCGGGCGTGCCCGACCCCGTGAAGCCCGTCGACCTCTGGACCGCGTCGGGCGACGTGCGCTTCGACGCGGTGCGGTTCGCCTATCGCTCCGATCGCGAGGTGCTGCCGCGGTTCGACCTCGCGATCCCGGCGGGGCAGACGATCGCCCTCGTCGGCTCGACGGGCGCAGGCAAGTCGACCCTCGCGAAACTTCTCGCGCGCTTCTACGACCCCACCGACGGCTCCATCACCCTCGACGGCGTCGACCTGCGCGACCTTCACCCCAAAGACCTGCGCCGGGCGATCGTGATGGTGACCCAGGAGGCCTACCTGTTCTCGGGGTCCGTCTCCGACAACATCGCGATCGGGCGGCCGGATGCCTCACCCGAGGAGATCGTGCGCGCGGCGAAGGCCGTGGGCGCCCACGAGTTCATCGAGGGACTGCCGAACGGCTACGAGACCGACGTGAACAAGCGCGGTGGACGCGTCTCCGCGGGCCAGCGCCAGCTGATCTCGTTCGCGCGCGCGTTCCTCGCAGACCCGGCTGTGCTCATCCTCGACGAGGCCACCAGCTCGCTCGACATCCCGAGCGAACGGCTCGTGCAGGAGGGGCTGCAGACCCTGCTCGCCGATCGCACGGCGGTCATCATCGCGCACCGGCTCTCGACGGTCGCCATCGCCGACCGGGTGCTCGTCATGGAGAACGGCCGCATCGTCGAGGACGGTGCTCCCGAGGACCTCATCGGCGGTTCGGGGCGGTTCGCGCAGCTGCACGCCGCCTGGAGGGACTCGCTGGTGTGAGGCCGACCTAGCCGAGGTCCCGGCCCTCCGCAACCCGTTGCAGGAGGGCCGAGACCCCGGCAGCGTCGAGGCGACGAAAGGATCCCCTTGACGATCGTCGGCTTCCACGCCTCCCACGAACAGGTCCATCCGGGCGAACTGCTCCGCGCCGTGCAGCACGCCGAGCAGGTCGGCTTCGACGCCGCCATGTGCTCCGATCACTTCGCCCCGTGGGGACTCCGGCAGGGGCACTCCGGCTTCGCGTGGAGCTGGCTCGGCGCCGCCCTCGCCACCACCGGGCTGTCGTTCGGCGTGGTGAACGCACCGGGCCAGCGCTACCACCCTGCGATCATCGCGCAGGCGGCCGCCACCCTCGCGGCGATGTTCCCCGAGCGGTTCTGGGTGGCCGTGGGCAGCGGTGAGAACGTCAACGAGCACATCACCGGCGATGCCTGGCCCCCCAAGCACGACCGGGAGCAGCGGATGCTGGCCTGCGTCGACGTCATCCGTCGCCTGTTCGCCGGCGAGGAGGTGAGCCAGGACGGCCCGGTGCGCGTGGATCGTGCGCGGCTCTGGACACGGCCCGATGTGCCGCCCCCGCTTCTCGCCGCCGCCATCAGTCCCGAGACGGCGACGCGAGGCGGCGGCTGGGCCGACGGCCTCGTCACGGCGTCGCAACCGCCCGACGCCCTGCGGCGCGTGCTCACCGCCTACCGGGAGAGCGGCGGCACCGGCCCCGCACTGCTGCAGGTGCACGTGAGCTGGGCGCCGACCGATGAGGAGGCTGCGGCGATCGCCCGCGATCAGTGGCGCCATGGCCTCATCAGCCCGCCCGACCTGTGGGACATCGCCTCACCGGCCGAGTTCGATCGGCGCACAGAGAACGCGAGCGCCGATCAGGTACGCGAGACGCTCTTCGTCTCGAGCGACGTGGGCGCCCACCTCGCCCACCTCTCGGAGTTCGTGCACCTCGGCTTCGACGGCGTCTACCTGCATCACGTCGGGCAGGATCAGCACGCCTTCCTCGATGTCTTCGGCGCGCAGGTGCTGCCCGAGCTGAAGAAAGTGAGCGCGTGAAGATCACCGACACGAGCGACCTGTGGTGGAAGACGGCCGTCGTCTACTGCCTCGACGTCGAGCGCTACATGGACTTCAACGGCGATGGCCGAGGTGACTTCGAGGGACTCTCCCAACGGGTGGACTATCTGGCCGACCTCGGCGTGACCTGCCTCTGGCTCATGCCGTTCTACCCGACGACCGACCGCGACGGCGGCTACGACATCACCGACTTCTACGGGGTCGACCCGCGCCTGGGCAGCCATGGCGATGTGGTCGAGTTCATGCGCACGGCCAAGGATCGCGGCATGCGCGTCATCATCGATCTCGTCGTGAACCACACGTCGTACAAGCATCCGTGGTTCCTCGCGGCACGATCCAGCCCGGACTCGCCGTACCGCGACTACTACGTCTGGCGCGACGAGCCGCCCAAGAACGCGGAGGCCAGCGTGTTCCCCGGCGAGGAGAGCGGCGTCTGGCAGTACGACGAGAAGGCAGGCCAGTACTACCTGCACAGCTTCTACAAGGAGCAGCCCGACCTGAACATCCTGAATCCGAAGGTGCGCGACGAGATCGCCAAGGTGATGGGATTCTGGCTGGAACTCGGGGTCTCCGGCTTCCGCGTCGATGCGGTGCCGTTCCTCCTCGATGTTCCCGCGGGTAAGCAGTGGAGAGACCCGCACGGCTACCTCGCGGATTTGAGGGCGTTCCTGCAGCGCCGTTCGAGCGACGCCATCATGCTGGGCGAGGTCAACCTGCCCTTCGCCGACCAGGTGGACTACTTCGGCGGAACCGCGGGCAGCGAGCTGAACATGCAGTTCGACTTCATCACCATGCAGAACCTCTACCTTTCGCTCGCCCGGGGTGACGCACGCCCCGTCGGAAAGGCGCTCGCCGCCCGTCCCGAGTTGGCGATCGAGTCGCAGTGGGCGAATTTCGTGCGCAACCACGACGAGCTCACGCTCGACAAACTGAAGGACGACGAGCGCGCGGAGGTGTTCGCGGCCTTCGCGCCGGATGCCGAGGCCATGCGCGTCTACGACCGCGGCATCCGCCGCCGGCTGCCGCCGATGCTCGACGGCGACCCGCGCCGCATCCGGATGGTCTACAGCCTGCTGTTCTCGCTGCCCGGAACGCCGGTGCTCTTCTACGGCGAGGAGATCGGCATGGGGGAGAACCTCGACCTGCCCGGCCGCACCGCAGTGCGCGGCCCCATGCAGTGGGGCGATGGGCCGAACGGCGGGTTCTCGACGGCGCCGGCGCGGCGCCTTGTGGCCTCCCCGCCGACCTCGGGCTACGCTCCCGAGCACGTGAACGTCGTGCAGCAGCGCCACGACCGTGACTCGCTGCTGCGCTTCATCATGAAGCTCGCCACCCGATACCGGGCCTCGCCCGAGATCGGCTGGGGCACGCTGAGCGTGATCGACCAGCCGAACACCGCGGTGCTCGTGCATTCGCTCAGCACCGACACCGGGCGTTTCGTGGGGGTTCACAACTTCTCGGCCGAGGCCGCGAGCGTCACCTTCCGTCTCGGCGGGGAGCCGGAGGGCATCTGGCTGAGCGACCTGTTACGCGACGCGGACACCGACGTCGACGCGAAGGGCTCCGTCACGCTCGCCCTGGATGCCTACGGGTATCGCTGGCTGCGCGTCGTTCGGCCCGGCGACAACCGCCTCACCTGAGACGGGCACGACGACGATGCGGTCATCGGGCGCGTGGATGCGTCCGCTCACGTGGGGGACGACGAGGGTGTCTCCGGCTGCGAGCGCCGGCAGCAGTTCCTCCGCGGCGATGATGTCGGAGCCGGACCCCGATGGGCCGACGACCGTGGTCGGGTGCAGCCGCTCGGTGGCTCCCAGTGCCTCGGCGAGCCCGAACAGCGCCGGGGAGCCGGCCGAGCTCGAGGGACCCCCGAAGAGTCCGAAGACGCCCTCATCGAGGTAGGCGCACTGCCGTGCACCATGCCGTGCGTGGCCGATGACGTGTACGAGCGTGAAGGCGCACCCGGAGGCGATGTAGCGGCCGGGCTCCGCGATCACGCTCAGGCTGTGCAGGCGGGGCGCGAGCACCCGCCGGATGATGGCGGACTGGGCAGACAGTTCCGCGGCGCGATGCGCCGCCGAGGGCGCGAACCCGCCGCCGATGTCGAGCACGTCCAGGTGCACGCCGAGCACGCGTCGCACGGAGTCGATCACGTCGAGGGCACTCCTGAGGGCGGCTTCGAGCACCACTGCCGATCGGGCGGCCTCGGCGAGGTGGAAGCTCACACCCGAGATGTTGACGCCGCGTGAGAGCGCGTAGCGCACGAGGTGCAGGGCGTTCTCGGGCGCGATGCCGTAGACCGAGGGGTCCGCACTGCGGGGAGTGGCCAGCCGCACGAGCACCCGCACGTCTTTCGGGAGTTCCAGCAGGCGGTCCACCTCGCTGGGGCTGTCGATGACGAAGGTGCGCGCTCCTGCCGCGTAGGCACGAGCGCGTTCTGTGCTCGTCGCGACGGGACGGGTGAAGAGGGCTCCGTCGGCGGGCACGGCCGCGTCGGCGAGCAGCCGCAGGTCGGCTGCGGAGGACAGGGAGAAGTCGGCCTCACCCCACAGTGCCTGCACGATGGCGGGATGCGGAAGCGCCGCGACGGCGACGGAGAAGCGCACGAAGGGCAGTGCGCGCTTCAGCTCGGCCAGGCGCTCGCGGGCGCCGGCCGGATCGATCAGGGCGAGGGGGCCATCGCACGGGTCGACGAGCTCGTCGAGTCCGGTGAGCCGCGCGCTCTCACGCAGCTCGTTCAGCAGTTCGGCTCGCAGGCGAGGTTCCATGGTGGGCATCCGTTCGGGTGACAGGAGGGGGCAGGAGGGGGCAGGTCGTGCGGAGGGCGGTTCCGTCGGGTGCGGAACCGCCCTCCTCGTGAACTCCGGCGCTCCGGGCTGCGTTCGGGGAGAGCTCGGGCATCCGTGTTCGGGCGCGGATGCGATGCCGCCGGCGAACCCCCACCGCTGTGCTCGGGGGAGGTCCGCGAGTTCGGGATCGATACTGCCCCTCCCCAAAGGGGGTGGCATCGGTGGCCCCCCTCGTCACCGTCTCGGGGTCTGCCCCGATCTTCGGCGCTCCCGTGCGATGCGGCCCGGCGTGCGGGAGACAATCGAGCTATGGCGAGTTCTCGAGTGGTGATAGTGGATGATCACGACGTCTTCCGTGACCAGGTCCGCAAGCTCCTCGAGGCCGAGGGCTTCGAGGTCGTCGGCGACGCCGCATCCGCGACCTCGGGCATGCAGCTCGTGCGCAGCGAACAGCCCGACCTCGTGCTGCTCGACGTGATGCTGCCGGATGCGATGGGATTCGATGTCGTGCCCTCGCTGCGCGAGCTCGGTTCCTTCGCTATCGTTCTGACATCGAGTCGTGACCGGAGTGACTACGGCAGTCGCATCGAGTCCAGCGGCGCGGACGGTTTCATTCCGAAGGACCAGCTCTCCGGAGCGGGGCTTCGGGCTTTCGTCGCCTGAGGCATCAGGCGGCGACCAGGAGCATTCCCCGGGGCAGGCAGCCCCGCTCAGAGTTGGGATCACCGATGAACGCGGAGAGGGTCGAACCCGAGACGCCCCGAACCAGGGTCGCCATCGCCGACGACGCCATGCTGCTGCGCACGGGCATCGCCTCGGTGCTCACGGCAGGCGGATGCGAGATCGTCGCCTCGGTCGGAACGGCTGAGGAGTTGCTGCAGGTGGTGCGCGAGCGCCCCGTCGATGCCGTGGTGCTCGACATCCGCATGCCGCCCACGCACACCGATGAGGGCCTCGTCGCGCTCGAGAAGCTGCGCAGCGGTGGTGCCCGTGTGGGCGTGCTGCTGCTCTCGATGTACGCGACGCCGGCGTACGCCATCCGGGCGATGAGTGCCGGCGGCGGAACGGGCTACCTGCTGAAGGACCGCGTGGCCGAGCCGGATCGTCTGGTGCAGGCCGTGCAGGCGGTCGCGAGCGGTGGGTCCGTCGTCGACAGCGAGGTGGTCGCCCAGCTCGTGGGCGGGCGCGGCAACGCCTCGGTCGAGGTGCTGACGCCTCGTGAACGCGATGTGCTCGCCCTCATGGCGGAGGGGAAGTCGAACCAGGGCATCGCCTCCAAGCTGTTCCTCAGCCTCAAGACGGTCGAGACCCACATCGGCAACATCATGTCCAAGCTCGGCATCGAGGAATCGCCCGAGGACCACCGCAGGGTGCTCGCGGTACTGCGGCTGCTCGGCCAGCCATGACCCCGGTGCAGGGTCGCCGCCTGCTGCTGGTGCTGCTGGCGGCCTCGCTCATCGTCGTCGAGGAGGTCATCGGGTTTCGGGCGGCGGCCTCCCCGGAGCCGTGGGGACTGACGCGCACGATCGTGCACACCTTCACCGGGCTCAGCTACGCCGTCTGCGCCTGGCTGGCCTGGCAGTCGGCGGACTCGCCCATTCCCGGGCGGCTGATGATCACGATCGCCTTCATCTGGCTTCCGCCGCCCTTCATCGCCGCGACGTGGCCGGTCGGAGCGCTCTGGCCGCTGCTCGAGTCCGTCGGGTTGTACTGGGCCATCCTCGCCGCCGTGCTCGTCGCCGTCTATCCGGCAGGCCGCTGGCAGAGCGGCATCGAGCGGTGGATCGTCGGAATCGCCGCAGTCGGCGGCATCATCCGGACCCTCTCGGTGCTGCTTCTGGCCACCGTTCCCGAGGCGGGCTGCGACTGTGCGCCCAACGCGTACGCGTTCCTCGCGAACGATGAGCTGTACGGCGTGATCGACAAGGGCTTCCGGCTGCTCGGCGTCACCCTGATCATCATCATCATCGTCATCGTCCTGGTGCGCTGGACGCGCGGAACGACGCCCGCGCGCAACATCGCCTTCGTCATGCCGGTGGCGCTCGTGCTGTTCTGTGCGGCCATCGGCTACGAGTCGGTCGCGTACTCGCTGGGGGCGACGGCCGACGCCCTGCTCGTCTACCTCGGCTACCTCGGCGTTTCGGCCATCCCGATCAGCTTCGTCGCCGGCGTGCTGTACATCCGAAGCCTGCGGGGGCGGGTCAGCGACCTGATGGTGCTCACGCGCGACGGCGTCGACAAGGACTTCTGGGAGAAGACGCTCGCCGACACGCTGCGCGACCCCGGCCTGCGGGTGTACTGGTGGGAGCCCGACAGCGGCTCCTACGCGGACTCCACCGGTCGCCGCATGCCGGGCGAGCCCGACCGCGATCGGCCGAAGGGGCGCGCCCTCATGCCGATCGACTCGTCCGACGGCCGGCTCGCCGTCATCGATCACGACATCGTGCTGAGCGAGAACGGCGAGCTCCTCGGCGCCGTCTCGACCGCCCTGCGTCTGTCGGTCGACAACGGGCGGCTGCGCGAGGAACTCGAGGCGACGCTGGACGAGGTGCGCGAGTCGCGGGTGCGCATCGTGGAGGCCGGCATCCTGGCGCGCCGGCAGATCGAGCGCGACCTGCACGACGGATCGCAGCAGTCCCTCGTCTCGGTCGCCCTCAGCCTGCGGATGGCCGTGGGACGCGCGCGGAGCGAGGGCGACGAGGCGCTCGCGGTCGATCTCGAGGCGGCGCTCGACCAGCTCTCCGACGCACTGCGGCAGCTGCGAGAACTCGCGCGCGGCATCCACCCGTCCTCTCTGACGGTCGGCGGGCTCAGCATGGCCATCGGCGAGCTCGTGAGCCGCTCGTCCATTCCCGTCGAGGTGCACGTCGACGTACCGCGTCGGCTGCCGCCGTTGACCGAGGCGACGGTGTACTTCTTCATCGCAGAGTGCCTGACGAACACGGCGAAGTACGCCGATGCGCGGGCGAGCCGGATCGTGCTCGAGGTCGACGATTCCGGACTGCGGGTGAGCGTGAGCGATGACGGCAGGGGCGGGGCCGACATGGGGGCCGGTTCGGGGCTGATCGGCATCGCCGACCGCATCGCGGCCATCGGGGGTCACGTCGAGGTGCGCAGCGAACCCGGCGCGGGCACCACGGTGACGGCGAGCATCCCGGCGGAGGCGCTGGACTGAGCCCGCCTGCTCAGCCGGTCGGGCGCCACCGGGCGCTCGTGGCGACGCGGTAGCCCTCAGCCGTCATCACGAGCGGCGTACCCTCGTCGCGGTAGTGAGGAAGGGCCCGTTCCTCGTGCTCGCGCGGCGGCAGCCCGCCCGCGCGAACGACGCGCCACCACGGCACGTCCGATCCGTACAGGGCCATCACGCGGCCGACGACACGGGCGCCGCGCGAGCCGAGCAGCGCGGCGATGTCGCCGTAGGTGGCCACCTGGCCGGGCGGGATGTGCTCGACGATCTCGAGCACGGCATCCGCGAAGCCGGGCAGCCCGGCACCCGGGTCGGGGGCCGGACGCATCAGAGCTCGAGTGCCCCGATGACGTCGCCGTACTGCGTCATGCCGACGTCGGTGAAGCCGATGCGGTGGAAGAACGCCTCGGGGCCCTCCGTGCCGGGCTCCCACAGCACGGTGATGCGCTGCACGCCGCGACCGCGCGCCTCTTCGGCGAGCGCGCGGGCGAGGAAGCGACCGACGCCCTGGCCCTGCACATCGGCGTCCACGTTGATGCGCCAGATGCAGGCCCGGAATTCCTCGTGCTCGTTGTCGGGGTCGAAGTTGCCGTGGATGAAGCCGACGACACGGTCATCGAGCACGGCGACCCGCTGCCAGGCCGCCTGGGGGTCGATGACGGCGGTCTCGGCGGAGTAGGAGACCGGGGTGATGAACTGCTCCTGCCCGGGCTTCAGGCCCAGGCCGTTCGCGGCAACGATATTCGAGGCCGACAGTTCTTCGAGTCTCATCTCACCCATGCCGCAAGGCTATCCTGTGCGCCGAGGCACCCGGTAGTCGGAGGAAATGTGGACCGCTGCCCCCACGCGGGGCGCGAACTGTCTCGATGTCAAGATACTTGCCTCGCTCCGGTAGGATTATCGCGGCCGATCGGCCGAGAGTCTCGAGGAGAACAATTGTCCAAGATCACCGTTTCCGGCACCGTCGTCGAACTCGACGGCGACGAGATGACGCGCATCATCTGGCAGGCCATCAAAGACCAGCTCATCCATCCGTACCTCGATGTGAACCTCGAGTACTACGACCTCTCGATCCAGAAGCGTGACGAGACCGACGACCAGATCACGATCGACGCGGCCAACGCGATCAAGAAGCACGGCGTGGGCGTCAAGTGCGCCACTATCACGCCCGACGAGGCCCGTGTCGAGGAATTCGGCCTGAAGAAGATGTGGCGCAGCCCGAACGGCACCATCCGCAACATCCTCGGCGGCGTGATCTTCCGCGAGCCGATCATCATCTCCAACATCCCGCGCCTGGTGCCGGGCTGGAACAAGCCGATCATCGTCGGCCGCCACGCGTTCGGCGACCAGTACCGTGCCACCGATTTCCGATTCGAGGGTGAGGGCACGCTCACGATGACCTTCACGCCGAAGGACGGCGGCGAGCCGCAGCAGTTCGAGGTCTTCCAGTCGCCCGGCTCCGGCGTCGCGATGGGCATGTACAACCTCGACGAGTCCATCCGCGACTTCGCCCGCGCATCGCTGAACTACGGGCTCGACCGCAACTACCCGGTCTACCTCTCGACGAAGAACACGATCCTCAAGGCCTACGACGGCCGGTTCAAGGACCTCTTCCAGGAGGTCTTCGACACCGAGTTCGCGGAGAAGTTCGAGGCAGCCGGCCTCACCTACGAGCACCGCCTCATCGACGACATGGTCGCCTCGAGCCTCAAGTGGGAGGGCGGCTACGTCTGGGCCTGCAAGAACTACGACGGCGACGTGCAGTCCGACACGGTTGCGCAGGGCTTCGGCTCGCTCGGCCTCATGACGAGCGTTCTGGCCACGCCCGACGGCTCGGTCGTCGAGGCGGAGGCGGCCCACGGCACCGTCACACGCCACTACCGCCAGCACCAGCAGGGCAAGCCCACCTCGACCAACCCGATCGCGTCGATCTACGCGTGGACGCGCGGTCTCTCGCACCGCGGAAAGCTCGACGACAACCAGGACCTCATCGAGTTCGCGAACACCCTCGAGGACGTCGTCATCAAGACCGTCGAGTCGGGAAAGATGACCAAGGACCTCGCCCTGCTCGTCGGCCCCGAGCAGCCGTACCAGACCACCGAGGAGTTCCTGAACTCCATCGATGAGAACCTCAAGGCACGCCTCGGCGCCTGATCCGCCACATCCGCCGGTCGGCCCTCGCTTCTTCGGCGGGGGCCGATCGCCGCTTAAGCGGCAGACTGGGTGCATGGCGGCTCTCGTGCGGCGCTATCCGTGGGTCAGTACGACCCTTCTCGTCGGTGTCGTCGGCATCGTGCTCGCCCTCGCCGGCCATCAGGAAGCGGTGCGCTGGCTGTTCACCGCCTACGGGGTCGTCGTGGCGCTCTGGCACTCGGTCGGGATGGTGCGTGCGGCGCTGCACGGCCGATGGGGTCTGGACGTGCTCGCGGTGACGGCGATCGTCGCGACGGTGCTCGTCGGCGAATACGTGGCCACGCTCGTGATCGCCCTCATGCTGACCGGTGGGGAGGCGCTCGAGGACTACGCAGGGCGCCGCGCCACGCGCGAGCTCGACGCGCTCCTGCGCCGCGCGCCGCAGCGGGCGCATCTGGTCGACGGCGACGGAGCCGTCCGCGACGTCGACGTGGACTCGGTGAGGGTGGGGGAGACGCTGCTCGTGCGCCCCGCCGAGATCGTTCCGGTCGACGGACGGCTCGTGACGGGCTCGGTCGAGGTGGATGAATCCTCGATCTCGGGGGAGAGCCTGCCCGTGCAGAAACTGGCCGGCGACGCGGTTCTCAGCGGCTCGGTGAACGGCGCCGTCGCGATGCAGCTCACGGCGACGGCCACGGCGCAGGCGAGCCAGTACCAGCAGATCGTGGCCCTCGTCGCCGTCGCCGCGCAGTCGCGGGCTCCGGTCGTGCGTCTGGCCGACCGGTACGCGGTGCCGTTCACGCTGTTCTCGCTCGCACTGGCCGGCGCAGCGTGGTGGCTCTCGGGCGATCCGGTGCGGTTCGCCGAGGTGCTCGTGCTCGCCACGCCCTGCCCGCTTCTGATCGCGGCCCCGGTGGCGTTCCTCGGCGGCATGAGCCGGGCTGCACGCAACAACGTCATCGTCAAGGGCGGGGGCGTGCTCGAACGGCTCTCGGCGGCGCGCACGGTGGTGTTCGACAAGACCGGAACGCTGACCAGCGGGCACCCGAGCATCGTCGACGTGCGTCCGGAGCCCGGTTTCGACGCGGAGGGACTGCTCACCGCCATCGGCGCAGCCGAGGCGTACTCCTCGCACGTGCTCGCGGCTCCGATCGTGGCCGAGGCGCGATCCCGTGGCTTGCGACTGCCCACCGCGACGCAGGCCGAGGAAGTGGCGACGAACGGCGTCGTCGCCGTGGTGCAGGGCGCCCAGGTCGTCGTCGGAAAGCCGCGCTTCGTCGCCGAGTACGCGCCCGAGACCCGTCGGGCCGAGATCCGTCCGGGCGAGCTCGCGGTCTATGCGGCGATCGGGGGGAGGTTCGCGGGCGTTCTCATCGCACGGGACCGCGTGCGCGCCGAGGCGGCCGCGACGCTGTCGGCACTGCGCGCGCTCGGCATCCGGGAGATCGTCATGCTCACGGGCGACGTCAGTCAGACGGCCGAGCACGTCGCATCCGAGCTCGGCATCACCCGGATGCGAGCGGAGTGCCTGCCGGCCGACAAGGTCGAGGAGGTGCAGCGCATCACCGAGAGGCCGGTGATCATGGTCGGCGACGGCGTGAACGATGCGCCCGTGCTCGCCGCGGCCGACGTGGGCATCGCGATGGGAGCGAAGGGAGCGACCGCCGCGAGCGAGTCGGCCGGAGCGGTCATCCTGGTCGACGACGTCGAGCGTGTCGCCCGCGCGGTGCGCATCGGACGCGACACGGTGAACATCGCACTGCAGAGCATCTGGATCGGCATCGCGCTCTCCGTCGTCCTCATGGTCGTGGCCGCCTTCGGGGTGATCCCCGCGACGGCCGGCGCCGCCCTGCAGGAGGTGGTCGACCTCGTGAGCATCCTGGCCGCGCTGCGTGCGATCGGAACGCGCCGCGACGCTACGCAGGTCGCCGCTGGCGCGAGCACTCGACCCGCCGTGGGCACGCGCGCGCAGTGACACGTTCTCCCGGATGTTTCCCGCAGGTCACGAGTTTGTAAAGATGCTTGACTAATTTGCCGACGAGTGTTGCGCCCGCTTTGTTCGTAAGCTTTACTAACAAACATGACGGCGACGCAGCTCTCCCACGGTCGGACACTCCGACCGACGGCCAAGGTGCTCCCCGAACACGCTCGCGGCCACAACCGCTCCCTCGTCCTCCAGACGCTCTTCGGCGCGTCAGGCCTGTCCCGCGCCGACATCGCCCGTGAGACCGGGCTGACCCGGGTCACCGTCTCCGACCTCGTCGCCGAGCTCATCTCGGAGGGGCTCATCGTCGAACTCGGACAGCGCGAAGACGCCCGTCCGGGCAAGCCGGCGACCCTGCTCGCCTTCGACCACGGCGCCTTCCAGATCGTGGCCATCGACCTCTCCGACGACACCGTCTTCCGCGGAGCGCTGCTCGACCTCGGCGGCGAGATCCTCCAGCGCACCGACGTGCCGCTCGCCGGTGCGACGGGAGCCGAGGCGGTGGCCAAGGTGATCGAACTCGCCGACGCCCTCGTCGCCCTCGCGACGGCGCCCCTGCTCGGCATCGGTGTCGGCTCTCCGGGCATCGTCGACATCGAGGGCGTCGTGCGCACGGCGCCCAACCTCGGCTGGACGGGAGTGACGCTGCAGGCCATGCTCGCCGAGCGTTTCGAGGTTCCCGTGCTCGTCGCGAACGACGCCAATGCCGCCATCTACGCCGAGCACAGCTTCGGGGGAGCGGACGGCGACGTCATGCTCATCAAGGTCGGCCACGGCGTCGGCGCAGGCCTGCTGCTCGGCGGGCGGCCCGTCTTCGGCACGAGTTCCGCTGCCGGCGAGATCGGGCACGTCGTGGTGGGAACCGACGGCGGGCCGCTGTGCGCGTGCGGCAAGACCGGCTGCCTCGAGGCGTGGCTCGCCGCGCCCCGCCTGTCCGCGCGCCTGGCCGGCATCGACGGCGACGAGGAACGCGGCACCATTCTTCGGGAGGCGGGCCGCCGGCTCGGCATCACCCTCGCTCCCGTGGTCGGCGCTCTTGATCTCGACGAGATCGTGCTGAGCGGCCCGGCCGAACTGCTTGATGGGCCGCTCGCCGAAGCGGCCATCGAGACGATCCGGACGCGCACCATGGCCGAGTTCACCGGGTCGTTGTCGCTCCGGATGACCTCGCAAGGGCAGGACATCGTCCTGCGCGGCGCGGCCGTCATGGTCCTATCCGGACAACTCGGGGTCTCGTAAGAGCCCTTGCACCAACGGTGGCGGCGCCCTTGCCCTCACCTTCGCCCTAGGAAAGGAAACGCAATGAGGAAACTCGGCATTGTGGCACTCGGTGCCGCTGCTGCGCTTGCTCTCGCCGGTTGTGCTTCGGGAGGCAACGCTGCTTCCGGAGACTCCGACGAGAAGGCGAACATCCGCGTCTGGTTCGTGGGAACCGACACCCCGAAGGACGCTCGCGAATACCTCGTGAAGACCTTCGAGAAGAAGCACCCCGGCTCGACCCTCACGATCGAGGAGCAGAGCTGGACCGGCCTGGTCGACAAGCTCACCACGAGCCTGTCGGGCAGCGACAGCCCCGACGTCGTCGAGGTCGGAAACACGCAGGCATCGGCGTTCACGTCGGCCGGCGCGTTCCTGGACCTCACGAAGTACTACGACGACCTCGGCGGAGACGACCTGCTTCCGGGCTTCGTCGAAGCCGGCAGCTACGACGGCAAGTTCTACGCGCCGCCGCTGTACTCCGGTGCACGCCTGGTCTTCTACAAGAAGGACGCACTGGCTGCAGCAGGCCTGTCCGTTCCCACCACGCTCGACCAGTACGTGTCGAACGGCGAGGCGCTCGCCTCGGCCAACCCCGGCAAGTCCGGCATCTGGTGGCCCGGCCAGGACTGGTACAACGCGCTCCCCTTCATCTGGGAGAACGGTGGCGAGGTCGCGGTCGAGAAGGGCGGCAAGTGGGAGGCCCAGCTTTCCAGCGCCGACTCGGTCACCGGCCTGAAGCAGGTGCAGGAGGTCATGACCAAGGCATCCAGCGCCCCCAAGGACGGCCAGGAGACCAACCCGCAGGTCGGGTTCTGCGACGGAACCACGCTGCAGCTCTCGGCTCCCAGCTGGGTGAAGTGGTCCATCCTCGCGGCCGCTGACGCCGAGACCCCCGGTTGCCCCGACCAGGAGGCCAACCTGGGCGTGTACGCCCTGCCCGGCAAGAGCGGCGGCGCGGCGAAGGTCTTCGCCGGCGGCTCCAACATCGGCGTCTCGGCCAAGTCGAAGCACCCCGACCTCGCGGTCGACGCGCTGAAGATCATCGAGAGCAAGGACTTCCAGACGATCTACGGCAAGGCCGGTCTCGTGCCCTCGCTGAAGTCGCTGGCATCCACGCTCGGCACCGACGACGTGGCCAAGGCCATCGCCGAGGCCGCCGCCAACGCCAAGCTCACCCCGGCATCGCCGAAGTGGGCCGACGTGGAGGCATCCGGCGTGCTGACCGACCTCTTCACGAAGATCGCCCAGGGCGGCGACGTGGAGAGCCTCGCGAAGGACGCCGACAAGAAGATCGACGACATCCTCAACGGCTAGTCGATAGACCGCCGGGCCCGCCGCCCACACATCGGCGGGCTCGGCACCACACAGAACTGCCCGGCGCGACCGTGCATGTCGCGCCGGGCAGTCTGCTTTCGTGCCCCACCGCCCTAGGAATCGCGCGGGAACATTCGTCATCATAAGGGGGAGCGCACCCATGTCTTCCAATCTCGCCGCAACGGATGCGGCACCCACAGCCATCGACGGAGAACGGCTGACCGCACCGGTCCCGCCCGCGAAGCCGCGCCGGCGCCGACAGGGCGCGTTCACCCCGTACGCACTGCTCGTACCCTCTCTCGCCATCCTCGCCGTCATCGTCGGATGGCCCCTCATCCAGCTGCTCGTCATGTCGTTCCAGCACTTCGGACGCGCCCAGGTCTTCGGGGCGCCGCCCGAGTGGATCTGGTTCGACAACTACGTGAAGGTGCTCACCGACGACTCCTTCTGGCAGGTGCTCGGCCGCAGCCTGGCCTTCGCCGCCGTCTGCGTGGTCGGCACCATGGTGCTCGGAACCCTCATCGCCCTCATGATGATGCGCCTGCCCAAGTTCTTCCGCCTGCTGACCACGGTCGGGTTGCTGCTGGCGTGGGCCATGCCCGCGCTGACCGCCACGATCGTCTGGGGCTGGATCTTCGACACCGACTACGGCGTGATCAACAACGTGCTCGTGAACCTGTTCGGCCAGGCGCAGTTCACCCAGCACTCCTGGCTCATCGAGCCGATGTCGTTCTTCCTCGTCGCCGCGATCATCGTGATCTGGGGCGCAGTGCCCTTCGTCGCTTTCACGGTCTACGCGGGCCTGACCCAGGTCTCCGACGAGATGCTCGAGGCATCCCAGCTCGACGGTGCCGGCTACCTGCAGCGTTTCCGATTCATCATCTTCCCGTCGCTCAAGTCGATCTTCCTCGTCGTGACGATCCTGCAGGTCATCTGGGACCTGCGCGTGTTCACGCAGATCTACGCCCTCCAGGGCATCGGCGGCATCAAGGAGCAGACGAACGTGCTCGGCACGTACATCTACTCCACGTCCATCGCCGGCGGTGAGTACGGCATCGGCGGAGCCATCGCCGTGATCACCGTCGTCATCCTCATGGCCATCTCGATCTACTACGTGCGCCAGACCATCAAGGAGGAGGAGCTGTGAGCGCCACCGTCGCAACCGCTTCATCCCGCGCATCCGCTCCGAGCGCCGGCGTCGACGCCAACGTCGGCGTGCGCCGTGGCAAGGGCCGCAAGCGGGTCGTCACCGTCGTTCTGAGCGCCGTCTCGGTGCTCGTCTTCCTGGCCTCGGTCTTTCCGGTGTACTGGATGATCAACACGTCGTTCCAGCCGAACAACGAGATCCGTGGGCGGGTGCTGCACTTCGTGCCCGACAACTTCACCCTGCGCAACTACGCGACCGTTCTCTTCGACCCGGGGCGCACGCCGTTCCTGCCGGCGTTCGCGAACTCGCTCATCGTGACGGTGCTCACGGTGGCCATCGCCCTCGTGTTCGCCTTCCTCGCCTCGCTCGCCGTGACGCGCTTCAACTTCCGCAGCCGCAAGCTGTTCATCATCACCATCCTCATCGTGCAGATGATCCCGGGCGAGGCGATGATCGTCTCGATCTTCCGGGTGCTCGACGGCTGGCACCTGCTCAACTCCATCGCCGGCCTCACGATCGTCTACGTCGCCACGGTGCTCCCGTTCACCATCTGGACGCTGCGCGGCTTCGTCAACGGCGTTCCGGCCGAACTGGAGGAGGCCGGCATGATCGACGGCCTCTCGCGGTCGGGCGCGTTCTGGCGCATCACCTTCCCGCTGCTGGCCCCCGGGCTGGTGGCGACCGGGGTGTTCGGCTTCATCCAGGCGTGGAACGAGTTCCTCCTGGCGCTGGTCGTGAACGCACGCCCCGAGTCCATGACGCTGCCCGTGTGGCTGCGCACCTTCCAGACACTCACGGGAACGACGAACTGGGCGGCCATCATGGCCGGCTCCACGCTCATGGCCATTCCCGTCATCGTGTTCTTCCTCATCGTGCAGGGGCGGATGACGAGCGGCCTGGTGAGCGGGGCGGTGAAGGGATGAGCGACGCGACCACGTCCGCGCCGGCCACGAGCCCCGCGGACCTCGATGAGCTGCGCCCGCTCGTTGCGGCGACGCTTCTGCCGGGATTCGTCGGCACCACGCTCCCCGAGTGGCTCGCGGATCGGCTGCGCGCCGGCCTCGGAGGCGTCTGCATCTTCGGCGTGAACGTCGTCTCCCGTCAGCAGCTGCGGCAGCTGACGGATGCGATCCGGGCCGCGAACCCGCGGGCGGTCATCGCGATCGACGAGGAGGGCGGCGACGTCACCCGGCTCTACTACGACCAGGGCTCTCCCTACCCCGGGCCGGCGGTTCTCGGCCGCATCGACGACGAGGCGCTGACCGAGCACGTCGGCCGTACGGTGGCGGGCGAGCTCGCCGCGGTCGGCTGCACGCTCAACTTCGCGCCCGACGCCGACGTGAACTCGAACCCCGACAACCCCGTGATCGGAACGCGCTCCTTCGGTTCCTCGCCGCACGACGTTGCACGACACGTTGCGGCATGGGTGCGCGGCCACGAGGGCGCAGGCATCGCCGTGAGCGCCAAGCACTTCCCCGGCCACGGCGACACCGCCCAGGACTCCCATCTCGCCCTGCCCGTCATCGACGCGTCGCTCCAGACGCTGCGGGAGCGCGAGCTCGTGCCCTTCCGTGCGGCGATCGCGGCGGGGGCCCGCAGCATCATGACGTCGCACATCCTCATTCCCGCTGTGGACCCCGAGTTCCCCGCGACGCACTCGCGCCGCATCCTCGAGGGCCTGTTGCGCGAAGAGCTCGGCTTCGACGGCGTGATCGTGAGCGACGCCCTCGACATGAAGGGTGCCAGCGGCATCCACGGCATCCCCGAGGCCGCCGTGCGTGCGCTCGCAGCCGGATGCGACCTGCTCTGCATCGGCACCGAGAACACGGATGCGCAACTCGCCTCCATCGAGGACGCCGTGCTGGCGGCCGTCGCCGAGGGCCGGCTCAGCCCCGACCGCGTGCGCGCCGCCGCGGGTCGGGTGCACGGGCTCGGTGCGGCCACGAACGCCGCGCTGCCCCTCTCGAGCGACGCCTACTCCGCCGAGCCGGTGTTCGACCCCGACCGCATCGCTGCTGCTTTCGACCTCTCGGCACGCGCTCGGGAATGGCTCGCGGCGGGCACGGTGCCCGACCTCGTTGTGCGCGTCGAAACGGTCGCGAACATCGCGGTCGGCGTCGCGCCGTGGGGTCCCTTCGCCGCGCTCGATGAGGACGAGGCGGCCACGGTGTGGACGCGACCCGTGCCCGTGGGCGACGGCGCTCGGCTCGAGCTCCCGGCCGCGGGCGCTGTGCTCGTGGTCGGAAAGGACCTGCACCGGCACGCCTTCGCCCGTGCGGCGATCGACGCCCTCCGCTCCTCCGAACGACCGGTACTGGTGGTCGACATGGGCTGGCCGTCGGATGACCGGCGCTACGCGGACATCGCGACCTTCGGCGCCTCGCGCGGCCTCGGACGGGCACTGCTCGCGCTTCTCGACGTACCCGGCCACGCGGCGCACGCGGGCGAGGAGCTGGCATGAGGCTCGGCATCGACATCGGCGGCACCAAGACGGCCGCCATCGCCATGGACGGCGACGGCCGCCTGAGCGAGCAGGTGCGCATGCCGACCGGCTTCGGCGCCGGTGCGGTCGTGGAGACCGCGGTCGACATCGTGCAGCGCGTCACGGAGCTCTCGGGATTCCTTCTGGCCGACGTGCACTCGATCGGCATCGGCATCCCCGGCGCGGTCGACTCGCGTACCGGCCGCGTGAGCCACGCCGTGAACCTGGGCGTGGAAGACCTCGCCCTCGGCCGCGCGCTGAGTGATCGCCTCGGCATCGCCGTGCGCGTCGAGAACGACGTGAAGGCGGCTGCGGTCGGCGCCCATCACCTGTTCGCGCAGTCCGGCACGATCGCCGGGCTCGACTCCATGGCCTACCTCAACCTCGGTACCGGGCTGGCCGCGGGCATCGTGCTGGGAGGCAGGCTGCTGCGCGGCGGTCACGGAGTGGCGGGCGAGATCGGGCACATCCCGATCGATCCGCTCGGCGTGCAGTGCAGCTGCGGCCAGATCGGCTGCGTCGAGACGCTCGCGTCCGGCTCGGCGATCGCCCGCATGTGGCCGACGGATGCTGCGCTGCCGGCCCGCGACCTGTTCGACGCGGCCGACGCCGGCGATGCGTCGGCGCTCGAGGTGCGGGAGCGCTTCTTCGACGGCGTCGCCGCCGCGGTGCGCATCCTCGTGCTCACGGCCGATGTCGACGCGGTCGTCATCGGGGGAGGGCTCAGCGCCCTCGGCACCCCGCTCATCGACGGCGTGCGGGCAGCGCTGGACCGGGGTGCGGCATCCTCGCCGTTCCTCGCCTCGCTCGGGCTGGCCGAGCGCATGCACGTCATCCCGCTCGGCTTCCCGGCGGCCGCGGTGGGAGCCGCACTGACAGGAGTGGACAATGGCTGAAGTCGTCATCCTCGACGGGCGCCAGGCGGCGGGCGAGCTCGTCGCCGACGCGATCGCCCGGCTCATCGCCGCCGAGCCCGCGGCCGTGCTCGGTCTGGCGACCGGGTCGACCCCGCTCTCGACCTATGAGGCGCTCGCGCGCCGCATACGGAACGAGGGTCTCGATGTCTCGGGCGTGCGCGGGTTCGCCCTCGACGAGTACGTCGGCCTGCCGGTGTCGCATCCCGAGAGCTACCACTCCGTCATTCACCGCGAGGTGACCGAGCCCCTCGGCCTGAACCCCGATCACGTGCACGTACCCGACGGCGGCATCGACGGCATCGCCGTCGCCGGTGAGGACTATGAGGCCATGATCGTGGAGGCGGGCGGCATCGACCTGCAGATCCTCGGCATCGGCACAACGGGCCACATCGGCTTCAACGAGCCGGGCTCCTCGTTCGCCTCGACGACGCGCTGGAAGACGCTCACCGAGCAGACCCGCCTCGACAACGCGCGTTTCTTCGACTCTCTCGACGAGGTGCCGACGCACTGCATCACGCAGGGGCTCGGCACCATTCTGCGGGCCCGCCACCTCGTGCTGCTCGCGTTCGGAGAGGGCAAGGCCGAGGCGATCGCGGGAGCGGTGGAGGGCCCGGTGACGGCGAGCCTGCCGGCGTCGGCCATCCAGCTGCATCCGCACGTGACGGTCGTGGTCGACGACGCCGCAGCATCCGCCCTCGAGCACGCGGACTACTACCGCAGGGCGTGGGCGCTGCGCTTCCCCGAGGTGCCGCTCTAGGGAGCCGGCGGGCGCGGCCGCGGCTCGAGGCTTACGCTCCTGCTCAGCCGAAAAGCGAGGAGATTCCGAGAAGCGAGGCGATTCCGCCGACTCGCCGCCGGAACGCGCGGGCGGGACCGGCGTGTCCCGCAGGATCGCCTCGCTTTTCGGATCGGTCCAGAGCTCCGGCGGCGTTGCGCTTGATGCGGAAGCCTCCCTAAGCTGCGGGAGACGAGGGAGGCCCATGTGTCGCAGGCACCACCGCCTCCATCGAATCGTCGGGACATTCTGGGACCGGGCGCCGGCAACCCTTGGGTCATCGTGCTGAGCGGGCTCGTCTTCGTCGTCGTCGGTCTGTTCTCGACGGGCTGGATCGCCTGGGTCACCGCCGCAGCCGGTGGCGCGTACGTGCTCTTCGGCCTCTACGGATGGTTGCGACGGCGAAGATCCCTCGATGCACCAACCGCGCCGCCCCGCGCGCCGCGTTCGGTGGCACTCGTGGCGGCCGGCCTCGCCGTCGTCTTCATCGGTGTCGGGGTTTACGGCGCGATCGGCGGGGCGGTGCAGGGGTACGGGCCAATCCTCGTCGGGGCTCTGCTCCTCGTGACGGCCTTCGTCGGCGATCGCGGAACCGCGCCCGACCCCGATGCCGACCTGTCGCATCCCGACGCCTGAGTCCTCCGAATCCGGCGCGACCTGACCGAGAAGCGAGGCGATCTTGGCGGACACGCCGCCGAAACGCGTTGGGGCGACCGCGTGCCGCCCGGAATCGCCTCGCTTTTCGGAATCTCCTCGCTTTTCGGTCAGGCCGCGCTCGAACCGGGGCCGCGCTCAGCGTAGGCGGATGCCGTTCGCCCAGACCCGCTGCGCCGTGAAGGATGCGTCGAGCAGCACGGCATCGGCGGCGTAGCCGGCGGCGAGCAGGCCGAGCTCGTCGTCACGGCCGAGCACTCGCGCAGGGGTGAGCGTGAGGGCGCTCACGGCGGCGACGGGATCGAAGCCCGCCCGCTGGATCGCGATGCCGAGGGCGGCGTCGGTGAGCAGGGTCGATCCCGCGATCGAGCCCGTCTCGGTGATCCTCGCGACGCCGTCGCGAACGGTGACGGCGAGGGAGCCGAGGACGTAGTCGCCGTCGCCGGCACCCGCAGCGGCCATCGCATCCGTGACGAGCGCGATGCGCGCCGGTGCCTCGCGCACGATCATGGCGGCGACGGAGGGGTGCACGTGCACGCCGTCGAGCACGAGCTCGAGAGTGACCCGGTCATCCTCGAGGGCGGCGATCACGGGGCCGGGGGCGCGGTGGTGGATGCCCTCCATGGCGTTGAAGGCATGCGTGAGCACAGTGGCTCCCGCGTCGAAGGCTGCGCGGGCCGTCTCGTAGGTCGCGGCGGTGTGCCCGACCGCGGCGACGACTCCGGCAGCGGCGAAGCGCTCGATGGCGTCGAGGCCTCCAGGCAGCTCGGGCGCGAGAGTCACCTGCCGCAGCGTGCCACGTGCGGCATCCAACAGGGCGTCGATCACCTCAGCGGTCGGCGCGAGCAGGAAGGCGGGATTGTGCGCGCCCTTGTGCGACTCGGCGAGGAAGGGGCCCTCGAGGTGGGACCCCAGGATGAGCGGGTCGTCGGCCGCGAGCCCAGCGATCCGCTCCAGGCTCGCACCCAGCGCCTCGACCGGGTTGGCGACGAGGCTCAGCGCGGAGCGTGTCGTGCCATGCGCACGGTGCGTGGCGAGCGCCGCCCGGATGGCGTCGTCCCCGCCCTCGTAGGCGAAGCCGCCGGCGCCGTGGTGGTGCAGGTCGATGAATCCGGGCGTGAGCCACGCTCCCGCCGCATCCGTCACGTCGTCGGTCGCCTGCTCGCGCCAGCTCGCGCCGGTGCCCGTGGCGCGGATGCGATCGCCCTCGGCCGCGAACCAGAAGTCCTCGACGATCCCGTCGGCATCGAGCTTGCGGGCGCCGTGGACGAGAAGGCTCACGCGAGTTCCTTGCGACCGTTGATGATTCCCGACACGAGGGCAACGACGGCGAAGATGCCGGCGACGAGCGGCTGCCCCATGTCCCACCAGGCCACGGCGGCCGCACCGAAGACGAGGATCTCGACGATCGCCCGGCCGAAGACGTCGAGGTGGAAGACGGCTTTGGGGGAGCGGAACAGGCCCCACAGCACGATGGCGATGGCAGGCGCCCCGAGTCCGATGACCCAGTTGAGCCACGGCGCCGGCCACGAGGTGCTGAATCCCCAGATGGCGAGCGAGACGACGGCGAAGATCTCGAGGAGGAACCTCAGGATGTCGTTGGGGCCGATCTTCACCTGGGGTTGCGCGTCGCTCACCTCAGGATTCTATCGGCGCGAGTCGCACGCGGGTTCCGGTGCTGGGTCGCGGCCCTTCGACAGGCTCAGGGAACGGTGGCTGGGTCGTTCATGCTGCTCGCTGAGCGTGTCGAAGCGTCGGTGCGGGCGCTGGGTCGGGGCCCTTCGACAGGTTCAGGGAGCGGTGGCTGGGTCGTTCATGCTGCTCGCTGAGCGTGTCGAAGCGT
>NZ_JBBELO010000021.1:0-1435 GCF_037404875.1 Rathayibacter sp. YIM 133350 | reverse complement strand
AAGGGGCGGGTTTCGTCTCTGAAGGAGCAGACACTATGTCCATGGTGAAACCAAGTCCTGAGCGCGAGGAGCGCCGGCGTCGTCAGCAGGAAATTGCCGATCATCTCAAGCAGTCCGGTGCGTTGGATGAGATCTTCGCGAAGATCGACGCTGGCGAGCCGTTGACCGGTGAGCAGGGGCTGCTCGGGGGGATGTTGAAGGCGGCGCTGGAACGCGGTCTGGACGCGGAACTGACCGAGCATCTTGGCTACGAGCGTGGTGAGCCCGACGCGGCGTTGTATCCGAACTCACGCAACGGCGCGACGCCCAAGACCGTCGCGACCGAGGTCGGTGACCTCGAGCTGCGTGTCCCGCGGGACCGTAACGGGTCGTTCACGCCGATGCTCGTTCCGAAGCGCCAGCGTCGGCTGGACGGGCTGGACGCGATGATCGTCTCGCTCTACGCCGGCGGGATGACGCTGCGGGACATCCAGCACCACCTCCTCAACACGATCGGCACCGACATCAGCCACGAGACGATCTCGAAGATCGTCGACGAGATCGGTGAGGAGGTCCTGGCTTGGCAGAACCGGCCGTTGGAAGCGCTGTACCCGGTGATCTACCTCGACGCGATCATCGTGAAGATCCGCGACGGCGGCCATGTGCGCAACAAGGCCGCGCACATCGCCGTCGGGGTCGATATGGACGGCATCAAACACGTCCTCGGCATTTGGGTTCAAGCGACGGAGGGCGCCAAATTCTGGGCGTCGGTGTGCGCAGAGCTCGCCAACCGTGGCGTACGGGACGTACTGATCGTGTGCTGCGACGGCCTGACCGGCTTCCCCGACGCGGTCGCAGCGACCTGGCCGGAAGCGACCGTGCAAACCTGCGTGGTGCACCTGATCCGCGCGGCGATGCGGTTCGTCAGCTACGGCGACCGCAAAGCCGTCGCCGCGGCCCTGAAACCGATCTACCAAGCCGCCAACGACCAAGCTGCGCTGGACGCGCTCGAGGAGTTCGAAGCATCCGAGCTGGGGCGGCGCTACCCATCCGCCGTCAAGGCGTTCCGCGACGCGTGGGAGAGGTTCATCCCGTTCCTGGCCTACCCACCCGAGCTGCGGCGAGTGATCTACACCACCAACTCGATCGAGTCGCTGAACTTCCAACTGCGGAAAGTGACCAAGAACCGCGGCCACTTCCCCAACGACATCGCCGCCGTGAAGCTGCTCTGGCTAGCGATCTGCAACATCGAAGACAAGCGAGCCCGCGAAAGAGCTAAAGAACGCGGCGTCCCGGCAGACAAACGCAAAGCCGAAGGCCGACTCGTCGAAGGCGCCGTCACCACCAACTGGAAACGCGCCCTCGAACAGCTCGCCCTGGCCTACCCCGACCGCATCAACCCCCACCTATAACCACCCCCGACCATGCCCACTTACACAGAAAACTTGACAAGCTC
>NZ_JBBELO010000020.1:0-64530 GCF_037404875.1 Rathayibacter sp. YIM 133350 | reverse complement strand
GCGCCGAGACCGCAGAATCTGCGGGTGCAGCGCCGTGGTGACCCATCACTTCTGCGGGATCGGTTTCGGGGACCCACCGTTTCCGCGGGTTCGGGCGCTCCGCCGTCAGCGAGTCGCGGCGCGCTTCTGACCGCGGACCGGGCCCGAGAAGGTGCGCTTCGCATCCTCGAGGGCCATGCCCTTCGTCTCGGGGATCTTCCACATCACGAAGATGAACGATAGGGCGGCGAAGGCCGCGTACATGCCGTACGTGAACACGAGCGAGAAGCTCGCCAGCGCCGGGAAGGTGACCGTGATGAGGAAGTTCGCGATCCACTGGGCCGCGGCTGCGACACCGAGGGCGGCACCACGGATGCTGGTGGGGAAGATCTCGCCGAGGAGCACCCAGACGAGCGGTCCCCACGAGGCTCCGAAGCAGACCACGAACAGGTTCGCCGCGACCAGGGCGATCGGACCCCAGGGTGCCGGCAGGCTGACCTCGCCGCTGCTGTCGGTGCTGGCGAAGGCGAAGGAGAGCGCCATCACCGCGAGCGAGATGGTCATGCCG
Source organism: Rathayibacter sp. YIM 133350 (assembly GCF_037404875.1). NCBI lineage: Bacteria > Bacillati > Actinomycetota > Actinomycetes > Micrococcales > Microbacteriaceae > Rathayibacter > Rathayibacter sp. YIM 133350. The sequence continues at coordinate 63,983 of NZ_JBBELO010000020.1, read as the reverse complement.
ACCGATCCGATGAGCAGGATGGGGCGCCGGCCGACCCGGTCGACGAGCACGATCGCGATGATCGTCACGAGCACGTTGGTGATCGAGGTGACCACGCTGATGGTCAGGGAGGCGGACTCCTTGAATCCGACCGCCTTCCACAGCGTCGTGGAGTAGTAGAAGATCACGTTGATGCCGACGAACTGCTGGAACACCGACAGGATGATGCCGGTCCAGACGATGGGCTTCAGCCCGAACGCCTTACCGCGTACCGAGGCCTTCTCGCCCTTGAGGTCTTCGTCGATCGAGTTCTGGATGTCGCTGATCGACTTGTCGAGCTCGCTCGCCGGAACCAGCGTGCGGAAGATCGCCCGGGCCTCGTCGCCGCGCCCCGTGGCCAGCAGGAACCGTGGCGACTCGGGAAGTGTCAGCGCGAGCACGCCGTAGACGATCGCGGGGATGGCGCCCACGATGAACATCCAGCGCCAGGCCTCCCAGCCGAACCAGAGCTGCTGGGAGGCGCCGCCCGCGGCACCGGCGAGCAGGGCATCCGAGAGCAGGGCGATGAAGATACCGACGGTGATGGCGAGCTGCTGAAGGGATGCGAGGCCACCACGGCTCTGCTTCGGCGCGATCTCGGCGATGTAGGCCGGGGCGACGACCGAGGCGATGCCGATGCCGAGACCGCCGACCACGCGCCACAGGGCGAGGTCCCAGGCCGAGAAGGCGAGGCCGGCGCCGATGGAGCTCGCCAGGAACATGATGGCGCCGATGAGCATGACGCGCAGGCGTCCCCAGTGGTCGGCGAGCCGGCCGGCGAGGAACGCGCCGAGGGCACAGCCGAGCAGCGCGATGGCCACGACGAGGCCGGTGATGAAGTCGTTGAGCGCGAACCCGTGCTGGATGCTGTCGACAGCGCCGTTGATGACCGACGAATCGAACCCGAACAGGAAGCCGCCGACCGCGGCCGCGACGGCGAGGCCGATCACTTTACGTCGCATGGCTCCGGTGGGCCGTGCGGGGGCGGAAGAGGCGCCTGCGCCTGCTCCCGGTGCCTTCTCTGACATCACGAACTCCTTTAGTGGGGCGGCATCCCCGGGGGCGGCGCAACACTGCGGGCGCCCGGAAACTCGGACCGCTTTGCGAGCTTACGCCGATCATATTCCCCGGTCCGCCGCTGGCGTGCGGGGTGTCATCGGTGGTATGGAGCCGCTCAGGCACCCGCCCAGTCGAGCAACCGGTCGGCGCTCCACGTGGTGATGATGCGCTCCGGCGGAATGCCGGCCGCCTCCGCTCGCGCTGCCCCGAGATCGAGGAAGCCGAGGTGGCCGGGAGCGTGGGAATCGCTGTCGATCGAGAACAGGCAGCCGGCGTCGAGCGCGAGCGCGATGAGGTCCTCGGGCGGGTCCTGACGTTCGGGGCGCGAGTTGATCTCGACGGCGACGTCGTTCTCGGCGCAGGCGGCGAAGACGGCGCGCGCATCGAACGTCGACGGCGGGCGGGTGCCCCGCGAGCCCTGCACGAGCCGGCCGGTGCAGTGGCCCAGCACGTTCATGCGGGGATTCTCGATCGCCCGGAGCATCCTGCTGGTCATCTCGCGGGAGTCCATCCGCAGCTTGGAGTGCACGCTCGCCACCACGATGTCGAGCCGGTCCAGCATCTTCGGTGTCTGGTCGAGGGCGCCGTCGAGCAGGATGTCGACCTCGATTCCCGTGAGCAGGCGCAGGCCGCTCAACCGGGCGTTGACGTCGGCGATGAGGTGGAGCTCGTCAGTGAGCCGTTCGGCGCTCAGCCCGTTGGCGATGGTCAGGCTCGGGGAGTGATCGGTGATGGCCAGGTACTCCAGGTCGAAGCGCTGGGCGGCGTGCGCCATCGCCTCGGCGCTCGTGGTTCCGTCGGACCAATCGGTGTGGGCGTGCAAATCGCCGCGCAGTCGCGCGCGCAGGCCGGTGCGCTCCACCGGCGTCGCGTGGCTGCGCAGCTCCGCGAGGTAATCGGGAACGCGACCCTCGGCCGCCTGCTCGATGACGGCGTAGGTCGTGTCGCCGATGCCCTTGGTGCGCTTCAGCCGTCCGTCGGCGATGCGCTCGGCGATCTCTTCCTCGGAGAGGGATGCGATCGCCTCGGCCGCCCGGCGGAAGGCCTTGGTCTTGTACGAGGACGCGAGGGATCCTTCGAGCAGTTCCGCGATCTCGTTGAGGGCGTCCACCGGGTGCATCTGCCCATTCTCGTCCAGACCTGTGCGATCCGGGCAGGTGGGAGCGCTCAGTCCGCCGGAGGAAGGGTGCCCTCGGCCCGCTGCCGCAGGTACGTGAGCTGGGCGCGCACGGATGCCTCCGCTGCCGGGCGCACCGCCGCATCCGCGTCGGCGTAGACGAGGTCGGTCACCGACTCGACCGAGGCGTCTTCACCCAGATGCGCCACGGCCTGTTCCACCTGGGTGAGCCGTTCCGCGCGGTGGGCGAGGTAGGCATCGCAGATGGCCGTGAGGTTCTCCAGTGCCGGGCCGTGCCCGGGAAGCACCAGCGCGGGGCCCACCTCGCGCAGCCGGCCGAGCGAGTGCAGGTAGGGGCCGAGGCCACCGTCGGGGTCGGCGATGATCGTGGTGCCGCGGCCGAGGATGGTGTCGCCGGTGAGCACCGAGCCGTTCTCGCCGTCGTCGGGCAGGTGGAAGCAGACGGAGTCGGCGGTGTGCCCGGGCGTGGTCAGAACCCGGATGCTCACACCCGCGGCATCGATCACCTCGCCGTCGATGAGCGGCTCGGCGTCGATGCAGAGGGCGGGATCGAGGGCGCGCACGGGGGCACCCGTGTGCTCTGCGAAGGCCGGAACGCCTTCGACGTGGTCGGCGTGGTGGTGGGTGACGAGGATGAGTTCGACGGTCGTGGCGGCGAGTTCGTCGAGGTGTCTCATATCGAGCGGGCCCGGGTCGACCACGACGACGCGATCGCCCCGGCCGATCACGTAGGAGTTCGTGCCTTCGAGCGTCATCGGGCCGGCATTGGGGGCGAGGACGGTGCGGGTCAGCGTGGACTCGGTCATGGGTACACCCTAGGGTGGGCACGTGCGAGCAGGTGCGCTGGAGCAGGCATCCGTACCCCTGGCGGCGACGGTGGTGCTGCTGCGCGAGAGCGCGCAGGGCGCGGAAGTTCTGCTGCTCGAGCGCGTCGATCGGGGTTCCTTCGCGGGCGCCTGGGTCTTTCCGGGCGGCAGCGTCGATGCCGATGACGACGACGGCTCCGGCGATGCGGATGCGGCGCTGCGCCGAGCGGCCGTGCGCGAGACCCACGAGGAGACCGGGCTGCACCTGGAGCCGCACGAGCTGCTGCCCCTCTCGCGCTGGCATCCGCCCGCGGAAGCCCCCAAGCGCCTGCTGACCTCGTTCTTCGTCGCCGCCGCACCGGCCGGTGCCATCGCCCTGAACCCGCACGAGCACACCGCATGGGCTTGGCTGCGTCCGGCGGACGCCCTCGCGGCGCATGGACGCGGAACGCTGCGCCTGTTCCCGCCGACCTGGGTGACGCTGCACGGCCTGGCCGGTGCGCGAACGGTCACCGAGGCGCTGGCCGCACTGCGCGCAGGGGCGCCGGCGCAGTTCGCCACCCGGTTCGGGCTCGGCGGCCGGGTGGTGTTCTGGGAGGGTGACGTCGCCTACGGCGATGATGCGCTCGCCGATGCCCCGGGAGGCCGGCACCGGCTCGAGGTCGGGACGCTTCCCTGGCAGTACCGACGCGAGTGAGAGCGCGCCGGGCGCGCACGCGCAAGCCCTGTGGCCGCCGCACGACACCGGCGTAGCGTGGGCGCGTGGACTGGTTCGATGCCCAGGACTACGAGATCGCCCGCGGGGTGTTGCAGCGCGGAGTGGCGGCGATTTACCTCATCGCGTTCCTCTCCAGCCTCAACCAGTTCCGCGTGCTGTGCGGCGAGAACGGGCTGCTTCCGGCGCCGGAGCTGATCGCCGGCCTCGACGCCCGCCGCCGGAGGCGCGCGACGCCCGGCATGCGCTCCGTGCGGGCGGCGCGCGAGACCCGCTTCACGCTGTTCCGTTGGGGGTACACGGATGCGCGCCTTCTCGCCGTCTGCTGGAGCGGGATGGCGCTCGCCGCATCCGTCGTGCTCGGTCTTCCCCAACTCGGCCCGGCGTGGGCGCCGCTGGTCGTGTTCCTCGCACTGTGGCTGCTCTACATGTCCATCGTCAACGTCGGCCAGACCTTCTACGGCTTCGGATGGGAGATGCTGCTGCTCGAGGCCGGCTTCACCGTCGCGTTCCTCGGCTCCCACGAGGTGCCGCCGCCGACCTTCATGATCTTCCTTCTCGCCTGGCTCGTGTTCCGGCTCGAGTTCGGCGCCGGCATGATCAAGATGCGCGGCGATCCGGCCTGGCGCAACCTGACCGCGCTCTACTACCACCACCAGACCCAGCCGATGCCCGGGCCGCTCAGCCGGCAGGCTCACCTGGCACCGAAGTGGTGGCATCGCGTCGAGGTCTTCGGCAACCACGTCGCACAGCTGATCGTGCCGTTCCTGCTGTTCCTGCCGCAGCCGGTGGCGAGCGCGGCATCCCTCGTCGTCATCCTCACCCAGCTCTGGCTCGTCGTCACGGGCAACTTCGCCTGGCTCAACTGGATCACCATCGTGCTCGCCTTCGCCCGCATCAGCGACCCCGTTATCCACTGGGCTCTTCCCTTCATCCCCGCCGACCTCGGGGCGCCCGAGCACTCCCCGGTCTGGTGGATGGTGCTCGTGAGCGCCGTCGCGGCCCTTCTCGTCGTGCTCAGCTGGTGGCCCCTGCGAAACCTGCTCGCCCGCCGCCAGCTCATGAACGCGAGCTTCAACGGCTGGCAGCTCGAGAACGCCTACGGCGCCTTCGGCTCGGTGACCCGCGAGCGGGTGGAGGTGATCATCGAGGCGACCATGGATGCGAGCCCCGAGAACGCCGATTGGAGCGAGTACGAGTTCAAGGGCAAGCCGGGCGACGTGCGCCGCATCCCCCGGCAGTGGGCTCCGTACCACCTGCGGCTCGACTGGCTGATGTGGTTCCTTCCCCTCGGATCGGTGCACGAGCAGTGGCTGTACGCCCTGCTCGCGAAGCTGCTCGAGGCGGATGCGCCGACCCTGCGGATGCTGCGCTCCGCCCCGTTCGGATCGGTGCCGCCGCGGTACGTGCGCGTGCGCACGTACCATTACCGCTTCTCGACGCGGGCCGAGCTGCGCGAGAGCGGGCAGCGCTGGATCCGCACCCGTCCCCGCGTCGTGATCCCCGCGACACAGCTCCGTGGCGAGCGCGGCTCCGACTGGTCCTGACAGGGTTAGTGACACGGATGCGTGCGCGGCCCTAGTCTGACCCTGACGGAGGGAGCTCGACATGTCGTTCATCACGCGCGGGTTCGGGGGTAGGCAACGCGAGCGCGATCCGCGCCTTCCACCCGGTCAGACCGAGGTGCACGACTTCCCCGTGCTCTCGGCAGGGCCGACGCCCCGCATCGACACCGCGGAGTGGGAATTCACCATCCGCACGGAGAACGGCGACGACCACCGGTGGACCTGGGACGAGTTCCAGGCGCTGAAGATCGACGACGTCGACACCGACATCCACTGCGTCACGCACTGGTCGAAGCTCGGCACGCACTGGCGTGGGGTCTCGCTCGACACCCTGTTCGAGAACGTGCAGACCCACCAGAAGTACGTCATGGCGCACAGCTACGGCGGCTACACCACGAACGTGCCGCTCGATGAACTCCTCGGCGGCAAGGCCTGGATCGCCTTCGAGTTCGACGGCGAGCCGCTCGAGCCGGAACACGGCGGTCCGGCACGGCTGATCGTTCCCCACCTCTATTTCTGGAAGAGCGCCAAGTGGGTGCGCGGGCTCGTGATGATGCCCGACGACGACCCGGGTTTCTGGGAGCAGTCGGGCTACCACATCCACGGAGACCCGTGGAAGGAAGAGCGCTACTGGTGAGTTCGATCGCCGCCTGGCACACGGCCACCGTGGCCAGCAGCACCCCCGAGACCCCGTCCGCCGCCCGTATCGTGCTCGACGTGGACGGCTGGCCGGGAAACGAGGCGGGTCAGCACCTCGACGTGCGGCTGACGGCGGAGGACGGCTACACCGCGACGCGGTCGTACTCGATCGCCTCGGCCGGCCCGGGGCAGCGGGTCGACCTGGCCGTCGACCGCCTGCCCACCGGGGAGGTCTCGCCCTTCCTCGTCGACGTGTTGCGCCCCGGCGACAAGCTCGAGGTGCACGGCCCGCTCGGCGGCTGGTTCGTCTGGCGACCCGGCGCCGCGGGAGATCCCCCGGTTCAGCTCATCGGCGGCGGATCGGGAGTCGTTCCCCTCGTGGCGATGCTGCGCGCGCACCACGAGGCGGCCGATGCGACGCCCTTCCGCCTGCTCTATTCGGTGCGCACGCCCGACGACGTCTTCTTCCCCGAGGTGCTCGGCACGACCGAGGTGAGTTTCGTCTACACCCGGCGCTCTCCCGATGGCGCGCCCGTCGGCCGGCTGACCCGGGAGCAGCTCGTGGCATCCGTCTTCCCCGCCGAGCAGAAGCCCCGCATCTATTTGTGCGGCTCGACCGGATTCGTCGAGACCGTCGCGGCCTGGCTCATCGATGCCGGCCACGACGCCGCCGACATCCGCACCGAACGATTCGGAGGAACATCATGACCCACGTCGACGGCAACGAACTCGCCGGCGCGTTCGCGGAACTCTTCGCCTTCGACGTCACCACGGCCAGCGCGCGCTGCGCGGGCTGCGGTGCCGTCGACGTGCTCGCGACGGCCATGGTCTACACGGATGCGCCCGGCACCGTCGCGCGCTGCCCGCACTGCGATGCGGTGCTCGCCACGCTCGTGCAGGGTGATGATCGCGTGTGGTTCAGCCTCAGCGGGCTGAGCGCGGTGCAGGTGCCTCGGCCGGCCGGCGCGCAGTGAGCCTGTCGGCGCTTCCGGAATCGACGGCGACGCCCCTGCGGGGCGGCCCGACGCTGCGTTGGGGCGTGCTCGCGCCGGGCATGATCGCGAACGCCTTCGTCTCCACGCTGCACGCCAACACCGACCAGCGGGTGCAGGCCGTGGCATCCCGAGCGCCCGAACGGGCGCGTGCGTTCGCCCGGGCGCATGCCATCGACGTGGTGCTCGAGAGCTATGAGGCGCTCGTCTCCGACGCAGCCGTCGACATCGTCTACATCGCGTCGCCGCACAGCGAGCACCGCACCCTCGCCCTGCTGGCCATCGCGGCGGGCAAGCACGTCCTCGTCGAGAAGCCCATCGGGGTCGACGCCGCCGACGCCCGCGCCATCGCGGATGCCGCCGCAGCGGCGGGCGTGTTCGCGATGGAGGCGATGTGGTCGCGCTTCCTGCCCCAGACCACCGTGATCGACGCCCTTCTCACCGATGGCGCGCTCGGCGAGGTGCGCCTCGTCACGGCCGACTTCGGCGGCAGGCCGCCGTTCGATCCGGCCAGCCGGGTCTTCGACCCGGCCCTCGGCGGGGGAGCGCTGCTCGACCTGGGCGTCTACCCCGTCTGGTTCGCCCACTTCGTGCTCGGCGCTCCCACCCGGCTCACCGCCACGGGAACGCTCGCGCCCACCGGCGTCGACGGGCAGTCCGCGCTCATCCTCGACACGGATGCCGGGGCACAGGCCCTGCTCAGCACGTCGCTGTTCGTGCCCACCCCGGCCGAGGCCCGCATCTTCGGCAGTGAGGGGCGCATCGAGATCGATCCGCTCTTCCTGATGCCGGGCGGCTTCGACGTCATCGCAGGCGACGGCTCCCGCCTGCGCTGGCGCGACGAGTCGGGCATCGAGGGTCGTGACGGGCTGGCGTGGCAGGCGGCCGCCGTGGCGCACGACATCGCGGAGGGGCGTACCCAGTCGCCCCTGCATCCGTTGCGGCGCTCCATCGAGGTGCTCGAGAGCATCGATGAGGCCCGGCGGCAGCTGGGTGTCTCAGTCCGAGGCGAGCAGCTCGGCCAGTGAGAGCGGCCGGCGTCCGGTGAGGCGTTCGACGTCGCGGCTGACGCGAGCCAGTTCCCCGGCCGCGATCGCCTGGTAGGTCGAGACCCACGCCTGCACCTGCCAGGCCGGCGCGTTGAAGCGCGCCCGCGAGGCGTAGGCCTCGTCTTCGCTCTCGTCGTGGAACGAGATCTCACGGGCGAGCGCGGTCGAGAGGATCTGCGCGACCTCGGTCATCGTGAGGGCCTCAGGGCCGGTCAAGTCGTAGGTGTGCCCGATGTGCGAGCTCGGATCCCGCAGCACGGCCAGGGCAGAACGGGCGACGTCGGCCCGTGCCACGCCCGCGAAGCGCCCATCGCCGGCGGGTCCGCGGAGGATGCCGTCGTCCCCGACCATGTGGCGCACGAAGTCGAGGTAGAGGTTGTCCCGCAGGAACGTGTGTGCAAGGCCCAGCCCGTCAATCGCCTCCTCCGTCGCTCCGTGGTCGCGAGCCAGCGTGAAGGCAGCGTGCGGGCCCGCGCCCGTGAACGAGGTGTAGACGATGTGGTGCACGCCCGCCTTGGCCGCCTGTTCGACGAAGGTGAGGTGGTCGTCGAGGCGATGGTCGGTCTCCGTGGCCGAGACCATGAAGAGCGTCTCGACGCCCTCGAGGGCACGCGCCGCGGCGTCCGCGTCGCCGTAGTCGGCCTCGACGGCGATGGCGTCATCCAGAACGGGTGCACGGTCCAGGCTGCGCACGATGAGCCGCTGCGGCACACCGGATGCGGCCAGGGCGCGGGCCACCATGCCGCCGAGGGTGCCCGTGGACCCCGTGATCGCCAGGGTGGGACTGTTCTGCGTCATTGCGTTCCTCTCCGTTGCCCATTCTGCACTCTCGGCCGCGTGCGGCGTGGTGCCCTGTGTGATGGAGAGGCCCCGCACAGCGCGCGGCGCCGGCGCAGACGGATGCTGCACCGGCGCCGCTTCGACGTGCTTGGCTCAGCGGGGCAGGCTCGCTCCGGCTCGCCGCCGCCCCGTGACGAACACCGCAGAGCCGGCGCCGAGCAGGAGCACGAGCAGCACGAGGGCGACGCCCACGTCGGCACCGGTGCCCGCCAGGCCGCCCGCAGGGCCGGCCGTCGGCGCGGCGACGATACGCAGGTCGCCCCAGCCGATGAGCGTGCCGTCGGCGGCGTAGACCGCGATCCGGTGCGCACCGAGGGCCACGTCGAGGGGGATGGTGGCCGAGATGCGGCCGGCGGCATCCGCGGTGGCCGTGTTCAGGTGCCGCGGAGTGGAGTACAGCCATACCTCGAGCTGCGTGCCCGCCGTATCAGCGCCGGCGCCGACGGTGATGGTCTCGCCCGGTCGGGCCGTCGCGGGCAGCTGCAGCGAGCCCTTGTTGGCGCTCGTCAGGCCCTCCTCCGGCAACGGCGTCACCTGCGGCTGGCCCGGCTCGCCCGGGTTGCTCCCATCCGCGGGTCCGACGAGGCGGCCCACGCCCCAGCGGGCGGTGGACTGGTAGCCGGCGCCGGTGGGGTCTGCCCAGTTTCGGATGCCGGTGCGTGCGCCGTTGGAGGCGTCGTTGACCTGGAAGTCCATGCCGTGCACCGTGCCCAGGCCGCCGTACTCGAGCAGGCTGATCGCCGCCTCGACGACGTAGCCGCCGTCGATGCGCGTCGTCGCGCTCTGCACCCGGTTCTTCTGGAACGCCTCATCGCCGGTTCCGAACGACACCACGTTGTCGGCGCTGATGCGCACCTGGGTGTCGTCGTAGCGGTACGAGCCGTTCTTCGCGTTCCCGGCGTCGAGGTAGATCTCGACCGAGTCCTGGATCCAGGGGTCTGATCCCGACACGTCGACGACCGGATCGGCGACCTCGGCGAGCACGTAGAGCGTCTGGTCCCGCCACAGCGTGTGCACCGTCGCCGTCGCGCCGCCGGTTCCGTTGGTCTGCTTGTCGGTGCTCACCGTGTCGGCGTCGCTCCAGCCCGCGTCGACGGTGCCGTCGATCTGCGGGGCGGATGCCGCCTGCACGACCTCGAGGTACGACAGCGGCTCGACGAGCGTGAGGGTGCCTTGCGAGCCGGGAGTGTTCCACGTGCTCGTCGTCGTGCCGTCCTCGACCGCGACGTCGAACGACAGGGTGCCGCCTTCGGTGGGAGCCGTGGTGAGCGGCAGGTGCACGACGACGTCGTAGCCGCCGCTGCGCTCGGTGACCACGCCCTCGACGTCGCCCGTGCCGTCGCGTCCGAAGTGAGCCGTGGAACGGCCCCAGAAGAAGTCGATGCCGTCGGCGCTCTGGGAGCTGGTGTCATCGACCGAGAGGAACGCGGTGAGGTGATCGGCGCTCCAGCGCAGCTGGAACGCGCTCGCCGCATCGATGGTGTTGAGGGGCAGCTTCGTCCACTCCGGCGACGCGGGGGCGTCGGCGGTGAGCGGCACGTCGCCCTGGAAGACGTTCGCGGTGCGCAGTCGCGCCGGGAGCTCCTGGTCGACGACGCCGTAGTAGGCGGGCTTGGCCTGCAGAGCGTCGTCGAAGAGCAGCGGCGCTCCCGAGGAGGCACGCCAGCTGCGGCCGTCGGTCAGGCCCCACACCGTCACCGAGAAGATCTTCTCGCTGCGCTCGCGGAAGGCGCGGAACGCGTCGCGGTAGTAGTAGCCCTGCTCCACGAGGTTGGCCTGGGTGACCGGCGAGCCGGTGGTCACGTCGAGCTCGGTGACCGCCTGCACGACGTCGAGGTCGCTGAACGCGTCGATGGCCTGGCCGAGCGTCTCGACCGGCATCGAGAGGCTCACGTGGAACTGGTGGCCCACGCCGTCGACCGGAACGCCGCGTTCGAGCAGGCGCTTCACGAGGGCGTGCAGTCGCGCCTGCTTTCCCGCCTGCTCCGTGTTGTAGTCGTTGATGAAGAGCGTCACCGGGTGCGCTACGCCCTCGGCGGCGTACTGCTCGTTGAAGGCCTCGTTCGCGTACTGGAACGCGAGGTCGATGAACTGCTCGCCGAGGATGCGGTGCCACTCGCTCTGGCGCAGTCCGTCGGCGGTGTCGGCGGCATCCGAGACCACCTCGTTCACGACGTCGAACGCGTACAGCGGATTGGTGTCGCTGCCGAAGTCGCCGTAGGTGTCGCTCAGGTACTTCGCCACGGCGAAGATGTGCGTGCGCATGCGGTTCTTCAGCACCTGCTGGTCGGCCGCGCTGTCGGTGAGGGGGGCACCGGCGTCGTCCTGGAAGAACCAGGCGGGCGTCTGGCTGTGCCAGACGAGGTTGTGGCCGTAGACGTGCACCCCGTTCTCCTGGGCGAAGCGCATGAGCGTGTCGGCCTCGGGATTGGGGGTGAAGTTCTTCTCGGCGTCGTACCAGGCCTCCGGCTTCATGTAGTTCTCGCTCGTCACCTGGTCGAAGTGCTTGAGCAGCAGCTCCGACGCCGGCCCGGTGGTCTCGCGGCTGTCGATGGCGACGCCGACCGGGAAGTCGACGGTGTCCTTGATCGGCGTGAGGTCCTGCACCTGGGCGGGATCGGGGACGGCCACGACGATGTCGTCGATGTAGAGGTCGGAGGTGTTCGTGCCGTTGTAGTTCGTCTCGAAGTACAGTTGGGCGCTCTCGGCGGCGCCCATCTGGAACGTCGCCTTCACCTGCGTCCAGCCGCTGTTCGTCACGCCGGTGAACTGCGCGAGGGTGTCGTAGCTCGTCGTGCCGCCTGCGGTGCGTGCCATGCTGAGCCACACCGCGTCGCTCGGCTGCCCCGCGCCGAAGCGCACCCAGGCGGAGAGGTCGTACGTCGTGCCGGGCGTGAGCACGCCGGTCACGTCGTGCAGCAGCCCGCTGCCCTGCGACGTGCGGCCGGTGACCGCTGCCGCGGAGGTACCGCCGTGCGCCAGCGCGGTCGTGGTCGCAACGGTCGGAGCGCCGCTGCCCGAATCGCGCGGACCCCAGCCGTCGAGCCCGTTCTCGAAGCCGGTGCTCAACGATGTTCCGGTCGCAGGTGCTGCGGGGGCGCCGACCGGAAGCGAGAAGCGCCAGCCGGCTGCGAGGCGTTCGCCCACGACGGTCTTCACCGCCGCGAGTGTGCCGGAGCGGTCACCACCTCCGTCGTGCGTGAGCACGATCTGACCGGCCTTCATCGCGTCACGCAGGTTCGCGGTGAGCGTCGGCACGTCTTGGGTGGCCCAGTCGTTGATGGTGTTCACCACGCCGAGAGGCTGCATGCCGAGCGCGACCGCCGCGTTCGCGGTCTGCCCCCAGCTGCCGTTCGGGGCACGGAAGAACGGAACGGCCGCGTTCGGGTCGCCCAGCGCCGTGCGGATGATGGCGAGGTCCGCCTTCATGCGGTCGGACGCATCCGCCGCCGACAGCGACCCCATGTCGTCGTAGTTCGTGGAGTGGTTGCAGAGGGTGTGGCCCTCGGCGACGATGCGCTTGAGCAGGTCGGCTCCGCCGGGCGCGGTGATGTTCTGGCCGATGACGCAGAAGGTGGCGGAGATGCCGTTGGCCTTGAGGAAGTCGAGCAGGGCGGGCGTCGTACCCGGGTTGGGTCCGTCGTCGAAGGTGAGGGCGGCCACGTTGCCGGTGCCCTGCGCCTGCGTGACGGGGGTCGCGTTGGGGTTCACGGCGCCTCCCGGCACGACGTCGGGGTCGGGATCGGTGCCGCCACCGGTGCCGGCCGTGGTGATGGTGATGTCGTCGACGAGATAGCCGTACGGGGCGGCTGGGGTGAGGTCGCCCGTGCCGAGGTAGACCTGCAGCGTCGACGGAGTGGCCCCGGCGGGCACCGTGTAGTCGCCGGTCACGGTGGTCCAGGTGCCGGCCGTCATCGTCGTGTTGCCGATCCAGGCATAGTCGGGCTTCATGACGAAACGCACCCCGGCCGAACCGGCGGTGCCGTCGGCCAGGCGCGCCTTCATGCTGAAGGTGTACGTCTGTCCCGGCGTGAAGAGGCCGGTCGGGCTCTGGATGCCCACGTAGTCGGCGTCGCGGCCGCTCACTGAGAGGGCCTTCCCGCCGTCGACATCCACGACGCTCAGCGTGCTGCCGCCGCCTCCGCTCTGCCCCCAGGTTCCGATGGTGCCGTCTTCGAAGTCGACGGAACTCACCCTCACCACATCTGCGGACGCCGGTGCCACCGAGGCCATCAACAGGCCTCCGACGGCGATAGCGGTTACGAAACTTTCGACAGCGGTACGTCGACGCATGGCGCTCCTTTGCGCGGTTAAATATGTAGCGATTGCCAACATAAGCGGCGCATAGCAGATTCTTTCCCGTTCGTTATCCAAACGTTACGAAACCGTTTCGCAACTTTCGAAGCCGTGCGCATCGGTGAGCGTGTTTGACCGTGCCTCGCGAGGCCGTCAGGCTGCAGGGGTGCCGCACATCCTCATCGCACCCGACTCCTTCAAGGGCTCCGTCGCAGCCGTTGCCGCGGCGGAGGCGATCGCCGCCGGCTGGCGGACGGTGCGCGCGGGCGACGACGTGCGGCTGATCCCGATGGCCGACGGGGGTGAGGGCACCATCGCGGCCTTCTCGCTCGCCGTGCCGGGAGCGAGCGCGATGCCCGTGAGCGTGCACGGCCCGGACGGGAGCATGGTCGAGTCCGCCTGGCTTCGACTGCCGCCGACGCCGCGGCATCCGCAGGGCGTCGGCGTCGTCGAGTTGGCTGCGACATCGGGCATCGAACTGCTCGAGCGGCCCGCGCCCTTCGACGCCCACACGCTCGGCTTCGGCGAGGCGATCGCGGCGGCGCTCGATGCCGGTGTGGACCGGCTGCTGCTGGGCATCGGTTCGAGCGCCTCGACCGACGGTGGGTCGGGAGCACTGGTGGGCCTCGGAGTCCGCGTGCTCGACGCACACGATCTCCCGGTGCCGCTCGGCAACCGGGGTCTGGCAGGTGCGCGTCGCATCGACGTGAGCGCACTGCGTCCGATCCCGTCGGGCGGCGCGGTCATTCTGGGCGACGTCACCAATCCGCTCCTGGGCCCCACGGGGGCTGCGGCGGCCTTCGGTGCCCAGAAGGGAGCGGGCGCCGAGGACATCGTGGTGCTCGAGGCGAACCTCGGCCACTGGAGCGCGCTGCTGGCCTCAGCCGGCATGCCCGTTCGAGCGGCTCCGGATGCGGGAGGCGCGGGGGCGGCCGGCGGCACGGGCTTCGGGTTGCTCGCCTGGGGCGCCGCGATGCAGGCGGGCGCGGGGGCCATCGGCGATGCTCTCGGGCTGCCGGCCGCCATCGCCGCAGCGGACCTGGTGATCACGGGGGAGGGTCGTTTCGACGATCAATCCCTCGCGGGCAAGGTGCCCGGGCACGTTCTCGAGGTGGCCGCGACGACGGCCACCCCGACGGCACTCGTGGCCGGCTCGATCGCGGCCGACCCGGCGGGCTTCGTTCAGGCGCTCGCGCTCGAGGATCTGGCCGGGTCGAGGAGCGCGGCACTCGGCGACCCGCTGCGCTGGTTGCACGAGGCCGGCTCCCGGCTGGCGGCCACCCTCTGAACGACGAACCGCCTCCTCCCTCCCGACCGCCGGGTGTTCCGGTCGGGAGGGAGGAGGCGGTTCGCTCTGGAGCTGGTCTGCCGCTGCCCGCTCAGGTGCGCATCAGCGAGCCGCCGGCGCGCACGCGCGATACTGCGTCGACGGTGGCGGCGAGGATGAGCACTCCGCCGGTGACGACGTAGTTCACGCCGGCCGGGAGGTTGAGCAGCCCGAGGCCGTTCGTGATGACGGCGATCACGAGCGCGCCGATCGCGGCGTGCATGAGTCGCCCGCGGCCGCCGAAGAGGCTGACGCCACCAACCACCGCAGCGGCGACACCGCTGAGCACGATGTCGCGGCCGGCCGCAGCATCCACCGAACCCACCTTGCTGATGCTGAACAGGCCCGAGACGACCGCGAGGGTGGAGCAGACGATGAAGGCGCTCCACCGGATCATCGTGACCTTCACACCGGCACGGCGGGCGGCTTCGGCGTTGCCGCCGACGGCGTAGATGTACCGGCCGAACTTGGTGCGATCGAGCACGAAGGTTCCGAGCCACAGGATGGCCAGGGTGATCGGCACGACGATGGGTACGCCCTCGACGGCCTTGAAGCCCGTTCCGCGGTTCTGGTTGAGCAGTCCGACGACGAAGCCGCCGATGACGATGATGACGCCGAGCTTGATCCAGACGAGCGCGATCGTGCGGTTCGGAACGCCGGCGCGGGCGCGGCGGCCGCGGTCAACGAACGAGGTCGTCGCCGAGACGGCGACGATCACGGCGAGCATCGCCCAGCCCGCCCAGACGGGCATGTTCGAGTTCTGGATGGCGAGGATCTCAGGGGTCTGCACGCGGTAGAGGCCGCCGCCGCCGATGATGATGAGCTCGAGGCCCTGGAAGGCCAGGAACAGGCCCAGTGTGACGACGAACGATGGGATGCCGACCCTCGCGACGAAGAAGCCGATGAAGGTTCCGATCAGCAGGCCGCAGAGGAAGGCGATGGCCAGCGCGAGCATCCAGTTGATCGACCACACGTTCACGAGCACCACGAAGATGCACATGGTGAGGCCGGCGGTGACGCCGGCGGAGAGGTCGATCTCGCCGAGCAGGATCACGAAGACGAGGGCCATGCCGAGCATGACGAGCGTCGCGGCCTGCGTGAGCAGGTTGGCGAAGTTGCGCTCGGTCAGGAAGAACGGGCTGAGTGCGGTGAAGAGCAGGCTGAGCACGACGAAGCCGCCGATGGCGGGAAGTGCTCCCATCTCGCCGTGGCGCAGTCGCTGCAGGTAGGCGCGCGCCTGGTCCATCACGGTGCCCTCCTGGCCGCTGCCGATGAGGTCGGCGGTGCTGAGGGCCGAGAGTGCCGTGGTGCTCTCGGTGGGCGGGGTCGTTCCCGTCGGAGTGGGTGCGCTCATGCGGGTTCTCCCGTGTAGGTCTTGCTGCCGGTGATGTAGCCGACGACGTCGTCGTTGTTGGTGTCGGCGGTGCGTACGGAGGCGACCATCTGGCCGAGGTAGAGCACGCTGATGTAGTCGGCCACCTGGAAGACGTCGACGAGGTTGTGGCTGATGATGACGACGGCCACGCCCTGCTCGGCGAGGCGCTTGACGAGGTCGAGCACCTGCTCGGTCTGGGCGACGCCGAGCGCCGCGGTCGGTTCGTCGAGGATGACGACCTTGGCCTTCTTCAGCACCGAGCGCGCGATGGCGACGGTCTGGCGCTGGCCGCCCGAGAGGGAGGAGACCTTCTGGCGCACGGACTTGACGGTGCGCACCGAGAGCTGGCGCAGCGTCTCGGCCGCCTCGCGCTCCATGAGCCCCTCGTCGAACGTGCCAGAGGAGAGCTCCTCGCGGCCGAGGAACATGTTCTGCACGATGTCGAGGTTGTCGCACAGCGCGAGGTCCTGGTACACGACCTCGATGCCGAGGCGTCCGGCCTCTCGAGGGTTGTGCAGGTGCACCACCTCGCCGTTGAAGCGCACCTCGCCGCTGTCGTAGGGCTGCACGCCGGCCAGGCCCTTGATGAGGGTGGACTTGCCGGCGCCGTTGTCGCCGACGAGGGCGGTGATCTTGCCCGGATAGGCCTTGAGGTTGACGCCCTTCAAGACGCTGACCGGGCCGAAGCTCTTGACCACGTTGGTCAGTTCGATGATCGGCACATCCATGCCGCTTCCTTTCGTCGGGCCGGGACAGCGCAGTCCCGGCTCTCAGTGTCGCAGCGCATCCGCTGTGGGGTAACGCCTGCAGTCAGTGAGGGGCTTCGCGCGCGGATGCCGTGCGCGAAGCCCCCACAGGGTTGCTGTGTTACTTGACGCCGTACTTGTCGCAGGCGGCCTTGACCTCTGCGGTGCAGATGTCGGCGGCCTTGGCGTTGCCGTCGTCGATGACCTTCTGCACGCCGTCGGGGCCGGTGAGGATCGGCGTGACCGCGATGTAGGGCGTGCCGTCGTCGAGCTTCTTGTCGATGGTCGGCTTGTCGCCCTTCAGCAGCTTGATCGCGAGGTCGGACGCCGCGTCGGCTTCCAGCTGGAACGGCTTGTAGACCGTGGCGGTCTGCTTGCCCAGCAGCACGTTCTGCAGGCCGGCGACCGAGGCATCCTGACCCGAGACGGGAACGACGAGGCCGTTCTTGTCGAGGATCGTGATGACGCCGGCGGCGTTGGTGTCGTTGGCCACCCACACCGCGTCGACCTTGCCGCCGAGGGCGGTCAGGGCCTGCTCGAAGTTGGTCGCCGACTTGTCGCCGTCCCAGACGCCCGCGGGCTCCTGTGCCGGCTTGATGCCCGCTGCCGCCATGACCTTGTCGGCACCGTCGTGGAACATCTTCGCGTTGCCGTCCGCGGGGTCACCGCCCATGTAGACGACGACCGCGGATGCCGGGTCCTTGCCGGCGGCCTTGAGGCCATCGACGATGGACTGGCCCTCGAGCGCACCGACCTGCTCGTTGTCGAACGATACGTAGTAGTCGGCGCCTTCGATGGGACGGTCGTAGGCGATGACCGGGATGCCCTGGTCCTTGGCCTTCGCGGCGACGGCCACGGCCGCGCCGTTGTAGTCCACGAGCAGCATCACGCCGCAGCCCTTGCTGAGCTGCTGGTCGGCGATGGTCGCGTACTTGTTGGTGTCGCCCTGCGCGTTCTGGATGTCGGCGTCGAAGCCGGCATCCTTGATGGCCTTCTCGAGAGCCGGGCGGTCGCCGTTCTCCCAGCGCGGCGACGACGCCGCGTCGGGAAGGATGACGCACGCACGAGTGGCGCTGGCGTCGTCGGTGGAACCGCCGCCTCCGCCCGAGCTGGAACAGCCAGCGAGCATGAGCGCCGAGACACCGGCTACTGCTGCGATCGAGATCAATGAAGACTTCTTCATCGCTCTCCCCTTCTGTGTGGTGGTGTAAAGGAAGACATCTCCAATGCCCCGTCGACTGTGACGGCGGCCTTTGGATACTGCTCCGTTACGGAGCCCTGTGCGGAAAGAGTCGCATAACGGTTCGGTAACACTCTTTCCGTGTGACACGTCACATCCGGCCGGGCCGGTTATGGGGTGCATCGAGGGATTTGGTGCGGGGTACAACATTCCCGTATCCACATACGCGAATCCGGCCGGATGTCATCCCGGCCGGCCACAGGCGGTGCGTCTGGACGGGGAAACGGGGTACACGGGACCGGAGTTGGTGCTTTATCCCAGCGTTACCTCGTTCGAGGTTATGGAACCATATTGATCTAGTGCAACTAGCAATAGGATGGGGCGGTGATCATTCGCATCGACCCGTCGTCGCCGGTGCCGCTGTTCGAGCAGCTCGCGACAGCCCTGCGGTCCGAGATCATCGCGGGGCGCATCGCCGACGGCGAGCGACTTCCGCCGGCTCGCGAGCTCGCCGCCTCCCTCGAGGTCAACGTGCACACGGTGCTGCACGCCTATCGGGAACTGCGCCAGGAGGGGCTGCTCGACCTGCGCCGCGGACGCGGCGCCGTCGTCGTCGCTCGGGAGGATTTCGGCCGCGTGGGCGAGATCGTCGCCGTGCTGGCGGCGGAGGCGCGCCGGCTCTCGCTGGCCTCCGACACCGTCGTCGCACTCGTGAGAGAGGAACTCGCCCGATGAACGCCGAACCGACCTGTTCCATGCCGACTTGCCGCTTTTCGCGGGTTCGCGGGCGCGGGAACCCGCGAAAAGTGGCAAGTCGGCGTACGGGAGGGCGTCAGCCCCTGGCTGCGCGCTGAGCGTACTGCTCGCGGATGACGGGACGGGTGTCGACGTCGGGCGAGGCGACGACCTCGAGCGGCCATGACGGACGCTCTCCCGTGAGCACCCAGGCGGCCTGGCGTGCTGCGCCGTCGGCGACGTACTCGCCGGGCGCGGGGATGACGACCGGTGCGTCGAAGACCTGGGCGGCTATGGCGCGCACGGCCGGATTCTGCGCCGCGCCGCCGATGAGCAGGATGCGCTCGACGGCCACGCCCTGCGCGCGCACGGCATCCAGGCCGTCGGCCAGACCGCACAGCAGTCCCTCGATGGCCGCTCGCGCGACGGACGGGCGGGTGGTGTTCGCGAGGGTGAGACCCGAGAGGGATGCGGTCGCGTCGGGGAGGTTCGGCGTGCGCTCGCCCTCGAAGTAGGGCACCAACACGGCGCCCCCGGCGCCGGGCGCGGCCTGGAGGGCGAGCTCGCCGAGTTCGTCGTGGCCGACGCCGAGCAACGCCGCCGTGGCATCGAGCACGCGGGCGGCGTTCAGGGTCGCGATGAGCGGCAGGTGGTTGCCGCTTGCATCCGCGAACCCAGCGACGGTGCCGGTGGCATCCGTCACGGCATCGGGCGTGACGGCGAAGACGGTTCCGCTCGTGCCGATCGAGACGACGACGTCACCCGGGGCGGCGTCGAGGCCGAGAGCCGCGGCGGCGTTATCGCCGGCGCCGGGACCGATCGCGGTCTTCCCGTCGTCCGCAAAGCGAGGCGATTCCGCGTCTTGGTCGGCGTGTCGCCGCTCCGAGGCGGCGTGGCGCTCGGAATCGCCTCGCTTCTCGGAATCTCCTCGCTTTTCGGCTGTGGGGGAGAGGGCGTCCGAATGCACGGAGCCGGCTGCCTCGGCCGGGCCGAGCACGCGCGGCAGCACGGCGCCGTGGCCTAGTGCGCGCTCGAAGAGGTCGATGTCGTAGCCGTCCGCGCCCCAGTAGGCGGTGCCGCTCGCGTCCGAGCGGTCGGTCACGAGTTCCGTGAGCACTGGCCCGAGCGGCGATTCGCCGTGCGGCCCGAAGCCGCGCAGGCGCCACGTGAGCCAGTCGTGCGGAAGGGCGACGGCGGCGACCCGTGCGGCGTTGTCTGGTTCGGCATCCCGTAGCCAGCGCAGCTTGGTGGCGGTGAAGGACGCGACGGGCACCACGCCCGTGCGGCGGGCGTACTGCTCGGCGCCCACCTCGCCGATGAGGTCGAGCGCGGCCTGCGCCGAGCGGGTGTCGTTCCAGAGCAGGGCGTCGCGGATGACGCGGCCCTCGGTGTCGAGCACGACCATGCCGTGCTGCTGTCCCGCGATCGAGACCGCGGCAACGTCGTCGAGACCGCCGGCCTGGGCAATGGCCGCCAGCAGGGCGTCCCACCAGGCCTGCGGATCGACCGCCGTGCCATCCGGATGCGACGCTCGGCCGGTGCGCACGAGGGCACCGGTCTCGGCGTCGCGAACGACGACCTTGCAGGACTGGGTCGATGAATCGACTCCGGCGACGAGAATCACGCGATGCTCCGTTGCGTCAGGGGGAGGTCAGGGATGGGGCGGGGAAAAAGCAGGGCAGAGAACGCGTCGATACGCCAGCGGCTCCGGGCGCGCAGTGCGCATCCCGGAGCCGGTTCGGCGGATCTCGTCGGGTCAGCCGCGCGCGCCGAGCAGGTGCTCGGTGGCGAGCTGCTGCAGGCGCACGAAGCCGAAGCCCTTGCCACCGAGGTAGGCGTTGGCGTCGAAGTCCTCGAACGCCGAGCGGTCGGCGAGCAGGTCGTCGTAGCTCTCGCCCTCGCCGAGGGTCGGCTGGGCGAGCTCGAACACCTTGGCGGCCTCGAGCGCCTCCTGCACCTCGGGGTCGGCGCGGAATGCCGCGGCGCGCTCCTTGAGCAGCAGGTAGGTGCGCATGTTCGCGGACGCGGAGTCCCAGACGCCCGTCTCGTCCTCGGTGCGGCTCGGCTTGTAGTCGAAGTGGCGCGGGCCGTCGTAGGAGGGGCCGCCGTTCAGGCCGCCGTTCTCGAGCAGGTCGACGAGTGCGAAGGCGTTGTGCAGGTCGCCGTGACCGAACACGAGGTCCTGGTCGTACTTCACGCCGCGCTGGCCGTTCAGGTCGATGTGGAAGAGCTTGCCGTGGTACAGCGCCTGGGCGATGCCCGCCGCGAAGTTGAGCCCGGCCATCTGCTCGTGCCCGACCTCGGGGTTGAGGCCGACCAGCTCGGGGCGCTCCAGCGAGTCGATGAAGGCGATCGCGTGGCCGAGCGTGGGCAGCAGGATGTCGCCGCGGGGCTCGTTGGGCTTGGGCTCGATGGCGAAGCGGATGTCGTAGCCCTTGTCGGTCACGTAGTCGCCGAGGAGGTTCACGGCCTCGCGGTAGCGCTCGAGCGCCTGGCGGATGTCCTTCGCGGAGTCGTACTCCGCGCCCTCGCGGCCACCCCACATGACGAACGTCTTGGCGCCGAGCTCGGCGGCCAGGTCGATGTTGCGCAGCACCTTGCGCAGGGCGAAACGCCGAACGGAGCGGTCGTTGGAGGTGAAGCCGCCGTCCTTGAAGACGGGAGCGCTGAACAGGTTCGTGGTCACCATCGGCACGATGATGCCGGTGTCGGCGAGCACCTGCTTGAGGCGGTCGATCTGCTTCTGGCGCTCCGCATCCGTGGAGCCGAAGGCGAACAGGTCGTCGTCGTGGAAGGTGAGGCCGTAGGCGCCGAGCTCGGAGAGCTTCTCGACCGCGTGGACGACGTCGAGTGGGTTGCGCGTCGGGCCGCCGAAGGGGTCGGTGCCGTTGTAGCCGATGGTCCAGAGGCCGAACGAGAACTTGTCGGCGCGGGTGGGGGTGGTCATGATGCTCCGGATTCCTCGATGAATCGAATTGTTGTAGGTAACAACCTATATCAGTCCGGCCCAACAGGCAACGGCGAGTTTCGGAGACTTTCCGATAGTTTCGCCGCTAGTATCGAAAAGTGACCACTGATGCCGCTCAGGAGCGCGTGACGCTCGCCGCCGTCGCCGAAGAGGCCGGGGTCTCGTTGTCCACGATCTCGAAGGTGCTCAACGGCCGGTCGGACGTGTCGGCAGCGACCCGCGCACGCGTGGAGGTGCTGCTGGCGCAGCGGGGCTACGAGCGTCGCACCGGGGGCGACACGACGCGTTCGCAGTTGGTGGAGCTGGTCTTCCATGAGCTCGAGAGCATCTGGTCGATGGAGATCATCGCCGGGGTCGAGGCGGTCGCGAAGGAGCACGGCCTCTCGGTGGTGCTCACCGAGAGCGGCAGCAGGCACTCGCCGGCACCCGACTGGATCGAGGGCGTGATGCGCCGTCGCCCCGTGGGCATCGTGCTCGTCTTTTCGGACCTCGCCCCCGAATACCGCGAGCAGCTGCAGTCCCGCGCCATCCCCTTCGTGATCATCGACCCGGCCGGGGACCCGTCTCCCGAGGTGCCCTCCGTCGGATCGGCGAACTGGTCGGGCGGGCTGCTGGCCACCCGACATCTCATCGAGCTGGGCCACACGCGCATCGCGGCGATCACCGGGCCCGAAGACATGATGTGCTCGCTCGCGCGCGTCGACGGCTATCGCTCCGCCATGAACACGGCCGGCCTCTCGATCGATCCGGCCCTCATCCGTTTCGGCGACTTCCACGTCAGCGGTGGGCGCCTGCACTCCCGCGAGCTGCTCGAACTCGACGACCCGCCCACGGCCATCTTCGCGGGCAGCGACCTGCAGGCGCTCGGCGTTCTCGACACGGCGCGGGCGCTCAACCTGCGCGTGCCCGACGACCTCTCCGTCGTCGGCTACGACGACATCTCGCTCACCCGCTGGATGAGCCCGCGCCTGACGACGGTGCACCAGCCGCTCCGCCGTATGGGCGAGGAGGCGACCCGCATCGCGATCCGCATGAACACCGAGCGGCCGGCATCCACGCCCAGGCTCGACCTGGCGACGAACCTCGTCGTGCGCGACAGCACCGCCCCGCCGCGCGCGGCCTGAGGTCGCCGGCGTGCAGTTCCTACTGCACAGCGCGGATTCCGGAGCGTCGGCTCGCCCGCGCCGAGCGATGATGGTGCCGTGTCCGTGCAAGGATGTCGAGCACCATTCGGATGATGCGGGGGCTCTGTGGCGACGACGGCCTACGAACGTGTGATCGCAGACGAGGCGCTGCGCCGAAGCGTGCAGCAGAAGTTCGCCGGAGACGGCGACGTGATCGACGAGCTGTGGTGGGTTGATCACCCCGATGACGCCGCTCCGAGTGGGCGGGAGTCGCCCCTCGCCCAGATCCGCGTGCTGCAGCGTAACGCTTACGCCGCCGACGGTCGCGACCGCGATGGCGCGGCGCACCAGCTGGCCGAGGCGCAGAAGCGCCGGAGCATGCAGCGCCGATTCGCGCTCGAAGCGGTGACGGCTGCGGATGCCGCGGTGGTGCTCCAGTCGGCGGCTATGAGGGGGACGGCGCAGGGGACCCATCCGTCGTCGGAGCAGGCGTCGTCCTCCGAGCGGGAGTCGAAGCCTGAGCGGGACTCGAAGCCGGCGCCGGCGTCGCGCGGGAGGATCGTCCTCGTTGCCGCGGCGGCTCTCGCCGCCGGGCTGTTAATCGGAGGGGCCATCGGGGCTGCCCTCCCCAAGGGCGTCCCGTCCGAGGCGTCGGCGCCGACGGGCACGTCGACCAGCACGGAGGCCGCCGTCGACCAAGCGCCGGCCGTGGCGAGCATCTTCGACCGGCCCCAGGAGCCCAATGATCTGCCGGCGGTCGCCCTCGCCCCGAGCTTCCGTTCCGAGTCCTTCCGGCTGTTGAGCCCGGGTGACGAGTTCGGTCCGAGCGCCTACGCCGCGCGCGACGACTCCGGGCAGGTGTGCCTCATCGTCATCCCTCCCGAGAGGACCTACCTCTCCAGCTGCGTTCTCGAGGGCAGCATCGCGCGGGCGCCGCTTCGGCTCAGCTGGGAGGCACCAATAACCTCGCGCAACGCCGACGGCTCCCCCGGGGAGCAATCGCCCGGAGACTGGCTCCTGGTGTGGCAGGGTGGCGAGTCGTTGAGTGGCACTGCGGCCGCCCGCAAGCCGTAGACCCGCACCGTCCCCACCCGCGAGCCCGTAGCCGTACCCGTCCCGCCCCCGAGGACGCAGTAATTGCGGGTACCACCGGCGGAGGACCCACCATAACTGCGGGCTCGGTTAGAGGGGACCCACCATTTCTGCGGGCTCGGCGAGCGGCCCCACCATATCTGCGGGTTCGGCGACGGGACGGTCCGCATCCCGCGGTCCAACGCGACGAAGGGGATGTCCCGTGCCAGTCGACACGGGACACCCCCTTTCATCGGCGGGGCGCGGTCGCTAGGCCGGGTCCACGCTCACCGAGGCGTGCAGCCTGCGCGTGTGGTCGACGTGGCGCACCTCTCCCGTGAGCCGCACCGAGTGCGCCGAGACGATGTCGCCGCTCGAACGGCCGAAGCCGAGCACGATCTCGCCCGGCTCGACGATGCGGCGGCCGTCGGCTCCGGTGAAGCTCGTCAGGTCGGCCGGTACCTCGAAGCGCACCCGCACGCGCTCGCCCGCGCCCAGGTCCACGCGGGCGAAGCCGATGAGTCGTTGCACCGGGCGCACGATGCTGGCAACCGGGTCGTGGAGGTAGAGCTGCACGACGTCGCTGCCGGCCCGATCACCGGTGTTGGCCACCTCGATCCAGACCTGCACCGAGGCATCGGTCGCCGCTTCCGCGGCCGACTGCGACGCGCCGTTCCACTCGAAGGCGGAGTAACCCAGGCCGTGGCCGAACGGATACGCCGCGGTCGGGTCGATGTTCGAGACATCGCTCGCCGTCGCGAGCGGCGACGCGAGGTAGGTCGAGGGCTGGGCCCCCGGATGCGCCGGAACGCTCACCGGCAACCGGCCAGCGGGGTTCACCCGGCCGCTGAGGATGCCGGCGATCGCGCCGGTGCCCTCCTCGCCCGGGAAGAACGCCTGCACGATGGCGGCCGCATCCGTCGTCGCCCGTCCGAGGGCGTAGGGCCGGCCGGCCAGCAGCGTCACGATCGTCGGCGTGCCGGAGGCGAGCACCGCATCCAGCAGCTGCTGCTGCGCACCGGGCAGCGAGAGGCTCGGCGCGTCGCAGCCCTCGCCGCTCGTGCCCCGGCCGAACAGGGCCGCCCGGTCGCCGAGCACGAGCACGACCACGTCGGCCTCTGCTGCGGCAGACACTGCGGCGTCGAAACCGTCGAGCTCACCACCGTCGACGGTGGTGCCGAGCGCGTGCCGAATCTCGGCGTCGGGGAACTCCGCGCGGAGTGATTCGAGCAGGGTCGGGAGCTCGATGCCGAGGGGGAGATGCGGATGCTGCACCCCCACGTGAGAGGGGAACGAGTAGCAACCGAGCACCGCGTACGGGTCATCGGCGTTCGGACCGATGACCGCGATGCGCGTCGGAGCATCCGTGCCCGCGCCGAGCGGCAGCACCCCGTCGTTGCGCAGCAGCACGATCGAGCGCTCCGCGAGCGTGCGGGCGAGGGAACGGTTCTCGGCGGTGTCGAGGTCGATGCGACCGCGCAGCGCCTCCGCGTCGGAAAGGTCGGCTCCCGCCAGCGCCGAGGGGATCGGCGACCAGTCGGCGTCGAGCATGCCGAACTCCGCCTTCTGTCGCAGCACCCGCCGCAGGGCGCGGTCGATGAGCGCCTCGTCGATGCGGCCCGCTTCCACCGCCTCGACGAAGGGCGCGCTGAAGGCCTTCACCGTCGGCAGCTCCACGTCGATGCCGGCGCCGAGGGCGAGGGCGGCGGCGGCCGTCCAATCCTCGGCGACACCGTGCAGCAGGTGGAGGAACCCGATCGCGAAGTAGTCGGCGACGACCGTGCCCTCGAAGCCCCAGGCCTCGCGCAGCAGGTCGGTGAGCAGCGACGCGTCCGCGGCCGTCGGAACGCCGTCGATGTCGGTGTACGCGTTCATGACCGAGCGCACGCCGCTCTCCCGTACCGCCATCTCGAAGGGAGGCAGCAGCACGTCGGCGAGCTCGCGCCGGCCGATGGAGACGGGGGCGAGGTTGCGGCCGGCGCGCGACGCGGAGTAGCCCACGAAGTGCTTCAGCGTCGCGACGATGCCGGCCGACTCGAGGCCGCGGATGTAGGCGGATGCGACCGTGCCGACGAGATAGGGGTCCTCTCCGATGGTCTCCTCGACGCGGCCCCAGCGGGCGTCGCGCACAACGTCGAGCACGGGAGCGAGACCCTGGTGCACGCCGAGGGAGCGCATATCGGCCCCGATGTGCTGCGCCATGCGCTCCACGAGCTGGGGGTCGAAGCTGGCTCCCCAGCTCAGCGGCACCGGGTAGGCGGTGGCCTGCCAGGCGGCGAAGCCCGCGAGGCACTCCTCGTGGGCCATCGCCGGGATGCCGAAGCGGCCGGCGCGCATGATGCGCTGCTGCGTGCGCAGCAGCGACAGGGCGCCGACGGCGGGATCGACGGGTGCCGTGCCGAAGGGCCGGGTCAACTGCCCGAGACCCGCAGGCAACAGCTCATCGAGGTCGACGTCGTCGTTCAGGTCGTGCTGGTGGGGGGCGACGTCGCCACCCTCCGCCGAGGCGCCGACCCAGACCCCATAGAGCTGGGCGACCTTCTCGCGCACCGACATCGCGGCGAGCAGCGCCTCGACGCGTTCCTCGGTCGGGAGGGTGCGGTCCTGCCAGGCGGCCGCATCCGTCATCGTGTCGGTCATCCCTTCACCGCCCCGGTGAGGCCGCCGACGATGCGGCGCTGGGCGATGGTGAAAAACAGGATGGCGGGCAGCATCGCGAGCGACGTGAACGCGAGCACCGCCGCCGTGTCCTGGGAGTACTGCGTGGAGAACTGCTGCACGCCCAAGGGCAGGGTGTACGTCGACGCGTCGCTCAGCATGAGCAGCGGCAGCAGGTAGGCGTTCCAGCTGCCGACGAAGGCGAGCACGCCGACGGTCACGAGTCCCGGTCCCGACAGCGGCAGCAGGATGCGCCAGAAGAAGCCGAACCGGCTGGTTCCGTCGATCGCTGCGGCATCCTCGAGCTCGGCGGGGATGGCCCGCAGGAACGGCACGAGGATGATGATGGTCGTCGGCAGCGCGAACGCGATCTGCGGCACGAAGACGCCCGCGAGTGTTCCGAGCAGGCCGATGTTCTTCAGCATCAGGTAGAGCGGCAGGATCGCCACGGTGATGGGGAAGAGCAGTCCGGCGGTGAACATCGAGTAGATCGCGTCGCGGCCCTTGAACTGGTAGCGGGCGATGACGAACGCGGCCATCACGCCGAGGATGACGACGCCGATGGTCGTGGCCAGGGCGGTGATGGTGCTGTTTGCCACCTGCTGCCAGAAGCTCGGCGAGGTGAGCACGGAGGCGTAGCTGCTGAACACCCAAGGGTTCGGCCAGGCGGCCGGGCTCTCGTTGATCTGGGCCGTGGTGCGGAAGCCGCCGATCCAGATGTACGCCACCGGCACGATCGTGATGCCGACGATGATGAGCGCGATCAGGTAGACGAAGGGCTGGCCCCAGTCGAAGCCGCGCTTGGTCGGTCCGCCGGATGAGCCGCTGGCGGTGCGCGGCGAGGTGCGCCGCGCCGTCATGGTGGTGGAGGTCATGGTCAACCCACTCCTTGGGTGAGGGAGCCCGCGAGGTCGCGGCGCAACACGAACCGCTGATAGACGAGGGCGAAGATGAGGGAGACGATGAACAGGATCACGGCGACGGCGCTACCGAAGCCCAGCTGGTTGCGCTGGAATCCGAACTGAACCATGTAGGTCGCCATGGTCGCCGTCGCTCCGGCGGGTCCGCCGCCGGTGACGACCCAGATCATGTCGAACAGCTGCAGCGAGCCGATGATCGACAGGAACGCCCAGATGCGGATGGTGGGGGCGAGCAGCGGAATGGTGATGTGCCGCTGGGTCTGCCACCAGGTGGCGCCGTCGATCTGGGCGGCTTCGCCGAGCTCTTCGGGAACGCCCTGCAGGCCGGCCAGGAAGAGGATGATCGCGAAGCCGATGTACTTCCAGGTCAGGATCCAGAACATCGTCCAGAGCACGACGTCGGAGTCCGCGAGCCACAGCCGGGAGAGGTCGCCGAGTCCGATGGCGGAGAGGAAGGAGTCGAAGGGGCCCTCCGGCTGAAGCAGCAGTTTCCATGAGAGGCCCGCGATCACCTCACTGAGCACGTAGGGGATGAAGATGATGACCCGCAGCAGGGTGCGGCCGCGCATCCTGCGGTTCAGCAGCAGCGCGATGCCGATGGCGACCGGCCCCTGGATGACGAGGGAGAGCACCACGATGAACAGGTTGTGGCCGATCGCGCCGATGAAGACGGGATCGCTGATGGCCCGGATGTAGTTGTCCGGGAAGTTGAAGTCGGTCAGGGGACCGAAGCCGTTCCACTTGAACAGGCTGTAGACGGCCGCGAGCACGACGGGAACCAGGACGAAGCCGACGTAGACGAGGGTCGCGGGAGCGACGAACAGGGCGATCTCCAAGCCCTTGCGCCGCCGGGCCCGCGAGGGCCGCCGAGCCGGGGCCGGGCCCGCGGAAACCGCGGGCCCGGCTGGGATGGTGCGTGAGAGTGTCATGGCGCGTTTTACTCGGTCTTCGCCGCGTCCTGCATGCCGGTGACGATGTCCTTCGCGGAGCCCTTGCCTGCGAAGAGGTTGACGATGCCGTCGTTCATGGCACCGCCGACGGTCGCGCCGTAGGCCGTGTCGAGCCAGAGCTGAACGTACGACGCCTTCTGCTTGCCGGCGAGAACCAGCTGCAGGTTGGGGTCGCTGACGCTGGATGCGGCATCCTGAACCGTGGGGATGCCCGCGCCGCTCGCGCCGAAGCGCTTCTGCACGTCGGTGCTCATGATGTACTTCAGCAGCTCGACGCACTCGGGCGGGGCCTGCTGCGAGCAGGCGAAGCCGTCGCCGCCGCCGAGGGCAGCGGTCGGGTCGCCTTCGGAGCCTTCGATGCCCGGGAAGTTGAACCAGCCGAGGAACGAGGGCACCTGCTTGTCGGCCGTCAGGCCTCCGACGACGCCGGGCTCCCAGTGGCCCATGAGCTCCATGGCCGCCTTGCCGTTGGCGAGCAGACCTGCCGAGCTGCCGGCACCCTGCTGGGCGGGAGTGGCGAGGAAGCCCTCCTGGAAGGGCTCCGTCTTCAGGAACGTGTCGAGGTCGTCGCCGGCCTTGACGAAGCACTTGTCGTCGAAGACGTGCTTGGACTGGGCCTTCTTCAGCGTGTCGGGGGAGCAGTCCTTCAGCGCGAAGTTGTACCACCAGTGCGCTGCAGGCCACTTGTCGCCCGCACCGACGGCGATGGGCGCCGCGATCCCCGCCGCCTTGAGCTTGGCGACGTCTTCGTTCAGCTCATCCAGGGTCGTGGGGGTGTCGGTGATGCCGGCCTGGGCGAACAGGTCCTTGTTGTACCAGAAGCCCTCGATGCCGTAGCTGAAGGGCAGTCCGTAGGTCTTGCCGTCGATCTGCCAGCCGCTGGCCGTGGGGCCGACCGCGTCGAGCTCGTCCTTGACGTCGCCGGAGATGTCCTTGACGTAGCCGGCGGCGACCTGGTCCTTCAGCTCTCCGCCGCCCCAGGCCTGGAAGAGGTCCGGCGGGTTGTTGGAGCGCAGTGCGTTCGGGATGAGCGTCTTCTGCAGGTCCTCGTTCTGGTAGCCCGTGACCTTGACGGTCACGTTCGGGTGCGACTTCTCGAATTCCTTCGCGACGTCTTCCCAGAGGCCCTTCAGCGGGTCCTGGTTCCCGTTGTGCCACCACGTGAGGGTGACCTTCCCGTCGGAGTCGCCGCCGCCACTGGCGCTACATCCTGTGAGTGCCGCGACCGCCACGCCGAGCGCGGCGGCGCCGGCAAGCAGCCTCTTAGTGCTGCGTCTGTTCATCGTTGAACCTCTCGAAAGTTTCGACGGCAACGTCGAAAGTGATTAGGGCGTTCCGATACTACGGCGGGGACCATATGCGGTCAAGCGCAACAAATAACGCTCTGGTCACGGCTGCGGTGCCCCGCAATCGTGGGGCGCAGCGGCCAACGCTCAGGCGATCGCCAGATCCGACGAGGATCGAAACTTCTCGAAACCTGGATGGCATCCAAGTGCCGGGACGACGTCGGAGCGACCGCAGGGCGGTTCGTCGGCTGACATCGCGAATGTTCTTGGCGTGAACATAACGACGGATGCCGCAGGCAACTATCCTCGGAGCATGCCGGCCATCACCGAGTCCTCTCAGGCTGCGCGCGCGAACGGCGGAACGGCCGAGCAGATTCGCGAGCGCAACCTCTCCAGCATCCTGGGCTGGCTGCACCGTGACGGGGCGCTCAGCCGCGCCGACCTCACCCGGCTCTCGGGACTCGGCCGTTCAACCGTCGGGGTCGTGCTCGCGGAGCTCGCCGAACTCGGGCTCATCGTCGAACGGCCGGCGGTCGCACGCGGCGCCGGGCGGCCGAGTCCCATCTTCGAGTCCGACCCATCGATCGTCGCGATCGCCGTCAACCCCGAGGTCGATGCGCTGCACATCGGACTCATCGGCATGAACGGGCAGGTGCGTCGGCGCGCCCGCATCGCGTACGAGGATGGCCCGCCTCCCGTCCCGCAGTTCGTGCAGTCGGTCAATGCCGTCGTCGCGGGAATGCTCGCCGGCGGGGAATGGCGAGTAGCGGGCGTCGGCGTCGCCGTTCCCGGTCAGGTGCGCGTCTCCGACGGGTTCGTGCGCGAGGCCACCCACCTGGGGTGGACGGACCAGCCCGTTGGTGAACGCCTGCACGGCGCGCTCGGGTATCCGGTGCACGCCGCCAATGCCGCCGTGCTGGCGTTGCGTGCGGAGAGCACGTTCGGTGCAGGGCGTGGGATCGACGACCTCTTCTACATCATCGGCGGGGCCAGCGGCATCGGCGGCGGGGCCGTCAGTGACGGCAGGCTCGTTTTCGGCACGAACGGGCACGCCGGAGAGGTCGGGCACGTCTTCGTCGGCGACACCGATCGGCGCTGCACGTGCGGTTCGACCGGCTGCTTCGAGACGGCGGTCTCGCGCGCCGAGCTCTTCGCCGCGCTCGGCATGAGCGACAGCGAGGAAGACGAGCTCGATGAGCGTGCTGCGACTACCGACCGGCCCGAGGCGCTGGCTCTCATGGAGAAGTACCGGGCGACGCTGCGCCACGTGTTGCAGAGCGTCGTGAACCTCTTCAACCCCTCCACCGTGATCATCGGTGGATTCCTGGCGGTCATCACCGAGGGCCGCGAGGCCAAGGACCTGGTGGGCGAGGCGATCCGCTCGGCTCGGGAGGGAACGACGGTGCTGCGCGGCTCCTCGCACCCCGACCTGTTGCTCGTCGGGGCGGCCGAGCTCGTCTTCGCCGAACTCATCGCGGATCCCGCCGGTCAGGCGCCTGCGGCCCTGATCGCCTGATTGTTCCCGACGCGAACATAGCGCTCTAGTCCCGCGCTGAGGCGCTGCCTCTGCCCTTTGTTGTTTCGGGATCCCCTTGCGTCGGCCAAATGGATGCGTTATGTTTGCGGCGCAAACAAAATGGCATCGGAGTGGCTGCCTCGCCGTCCTGCACGAAGGCGTCGCTCCTCTACAAGGAGGTAATGATGCGCAAGCGGCACTTCGCAGCAGCGGCCGGTCTCGTGATCGGCGCCGTGCTGCTCGCCGGATGCTCTGCCGGCGGTGGGTCTGATGACAACGCCAAGGTCGACACCGACCCGAAGGGCGATGGGAAGACCCTCACGCTGTGGCACTACGAGGGCGCGGACAGCGCCATGGGCAAGGCTTGGGATGCGGCGATCACGGAATTCGAGAAGGAGACCGGCGCCAAGGTCAAGTTCGAGGAGAAGTCGTTCGAGGCGATCCGTTCGACCGCGAGCCAGGTGCTCAACTCGAACTCCGCACCCGACATCCTCGAGTACAACAAGGGCAACGCCACGGCCGGCCTGCTTTCGAGCCAGGGCCTGCTGACCAACCTCGACGCAGCGGTCAAGGCCTACGGCTGGGATGACAAGCTGGCCTCGAGCCTGCAGACGACGTCGAAGTACAGCGACGAGGGCATCATGGGCTCCGGTCACTTCTACGGCATCCCCAACTACGGCGAGTTCGTCGACGTCTACTACAACAAGGACATGTTCGAGAAGTACGGCATCGCCGTGCCCACGACGTTCGAGGAGTTCGAGGACGCCCTGGCGAAGTTCAAGGCCGCCGGCGTGACGCCGCTGGCCGAGTCCGCCGCCGAGTATCCGCTCGGCCAGCTGTGGTACCAGCTCGCACTGAGCAAGGCGGACCGCGACTGGGTGACCGACTACCAGACCTATACCGGCAAGGTGGACTTCCACGACAAGGCCTTCACCTACGCCACCGACACCATCAAGGACTGGGTCGACAAGGGCTACATCTCCACGGATGCGACCGGCCTGAAGGCCGAGGACGCGGGCGTGGCGTTCGAGGCCGCGAAGTACCCCATCTTCTACTCGGGCAGCTGGTGGTACGGCCGCTTCACGACAGAGATCACCGGGTTCAACTGGGGCAGCTTCCTCTTCCCCGGCTCAGACATGGCACCCGGATCCTCCGGCAACCTCTGGGTCGTCCCCGAGAACTCGAAAAACAAGGACCTCGCATACAAGTTCATCGACATCACGATGAGCCCGAAGATCCAGGCGATCATCGGCAACAACGGCGGCATCCCCGTCGCGGCCGACGAGGCCGACATCACCGATGAGAACAGCAAGGCGCTCATCGAGAACTTCACCACGCTCACCGAGCGCGACGGCCTGGCCTTCTACCCCGACTGGCCCACGCCGACCTTCTACGACCAGCTCAATGCCGGCCTGCAGGAGCTCGTCAACGGCACAAAGAAGCCGGATGCGGTGCTCGACGAACTCGGGAGCGAGTACGAAGACGGCGTCAAGGACATCACCGGCTGATTCCCGCACAGGCCGGGTGGGGAGGGCCGGAACCACGGTCCTCCCCACCTGCGCCGGGACTTCTCTGCAAGGAAAGGCACCACCATGGCTGCATCGACCCTTGCGCCCGCGGCATCCCGCCGACGGGCGAAGCCGGCAGCGGAAGCGCCCCTGCTTCCCAAGAGCGGCAAGAACGACCGAGCCGCGTTCTGGCTCTACCTCATCCCCGGCTTCGTGCTGCTCGCGGTCATCGTCCTCATCCCGCTCGTCTGGAACATCTACCTGAGCTTCACCTCGTACCGCGGCATCCGGCCCCCGCGCTGGATCGGCCTGGAGAACTGGGTACGGCTCTTCCAGGACGACAAGTTCTGGCTCTCGTTCGCGAACTCGATCGCGATGATCATCGCGATGGTCGTCATCCCGACACTGCTCGGCCTCGCCCTGGCGGCGATGCTGTTCGACCTCATCGGACGCAAGTTCGGCGGCCGGCTCGCGAGCTTCCTGCGGGCGACGTACTACCTGCCGCAGATTCTTCCGGTGGCCGTTGCGGCCGTCGTGATCGGCTGGATCCTGCGGGCCGACGACGGCGCCCTCAACCAGATCCTGACCACCGTCGGCTTGGGCGGCCTCGCACACAACTGGCTCGGCAGCCCAGACACCGCACTGCCCAGCATCATGGCCGTGATGGTGTGGGTGCAGCTCGGCTACCCGGTCGTCATCTTCATGGCCGCCCTGCAACGGGTGGATCCGGAGCTCTACGAGGCGGCGGAACTCGACGGAGCCAACTGGTTCCAGCGCTTCACTGCGATCACCGTCTCGATCATCCGTCCCGAGATCTTCGTCGTCACCCTCACCTGCACGATCGCCGCGCTCAAGGTCTTCGGACCTGTGTACACACTGACCCGCGGCGGGCCCGGCAACGCCACCATCGTGCCGAGCTACTACTCCTACAGCGAGTTCTTCCAGAGCCAGCAGGTGGGATACGGAGCCACGATCGCGACGGCCCTGACCGTGGTCATCGCCGTGGTGGCCATCTTCTTCATCAAAGCCCAGAACCGCGCCGAGCGTGCAGAGAACGAGCGCTGATCATGACCACCGCGACACCCCTCGCCCCCGTCACCACCACGAAGCCCGCGAAGAAGGAGAGCACCTTCCGGGTGCGCCGCCGCAAGACGCGGCGCACCGCATCCGACTGGCTGCTGCTCGTCGTCGCGATCGTCGTGGCCGTGATCATCGCCGCGCCGTTCTACCTGATCATCATCAACTCGTTCAAGACGAACGCCGACTACGCCACCGGCGGCCCGCTGCAGCTGCCGACGCACATCTCGTTCGACGGCATCACGGCGTTCTGGAACCGGGTCGACTTCCCCCTGAAGCTCTGGAACAGCTTCGTCATCTCGGGCACCGTGGCCATCCTGGCCGTGATCATCTCGGTGTTCTCGTCGTACGCGATCGGCGTGGGTCGCGTACGGGGTCGCACCTGGATCGTCGTGCTCTTCCTGCTCGCGAACGTGCTTCCGCAGGAGGCCCTGCTCTACCCGCTGTACTTCATGTTCAAGGCGGTCGGGCTCTACGACAACGTCTGGTCGGTGATCATCGTCTTCACCGTCATCCAGAGCGCCTTCGGAACCTACCTGCTCTCATCGGTGTACGGAACGTTCCCGAAGGAGATCCTGGAGGCGGCGGCGCTGGACGGCGCCAGCCGGTGGAAGGTGCTCTGGAGGGTCATCGTGCCCATCAGCCGGCCGACCCTGTCGGTGCTCGTCATCTTCTTCTTCATCTGGACGTGGAACGAGTTCCTCATCCCGCTCGCCTTCCTCGTGAGCAACGACAACCAGACGGTGCCCGTGGCCATCGCGACGCTTCAGGGCGATCGGCTCATGGATGTGACGACCACGAGCGCCTCGGCGCTGCTCGGCCTCATCCCGACGCTCGTCTTCTTCCTCATCTTCCAGCGCACGCTGACGCGCGGCATCACGGCAGGAGCAGTCAAGTAATGAAGTTCACCGACGGATTCTGGCAGTTGCGTCCCGGGGTCACCGCGCTCTATGCGGCACAGGCCTACGACGTCGAGACCCGCGAGCACGACCTGGTGGTCACGGCGCCGACACGGGTGATCGCATCGCGGGGCGACACGCTGAACCGGCCGACGCTCACGGTGACGCTCTCCTCACCGCTCGAAGACGTGATCGGGGTGCGCGTCGAGCACTTCCAGGGCGGAACACCGCAGCTCACCTTCCCGCTGCCGGGTGCCCGCGAGGGCGTCGGCGTAGCGGAAGGCGGCGAAGGGGAGGCCCGGCTGACGGCCGGTGCGCTCAGTGCCCGCGTCGAGATCGGAGCGAGCTGGGCGGTGCACTTCGAGGCGGCCGGCCGCCGTCTCACGGGCAGCGGAAGCAAGGCTCTCGGTTACGTCGAGCTCGCCGATGACGCCCAGGTGGACACCGGCCTCGTGGGCAACGCCCGCTCCGGCACCTCCGCCCCATCCAGCCGCACCTACGTGCACGAACAGCTCGACCTCGGCGTCGGCGAACTCGTCTACGGGCTCGGGGAGCGGTTCGGCCCGCTCGTCAAGAACGGCCAGAGTGTGGAGATCTGGAACGCCGACGGCGGAACCTCGAGCGAGCAGGCTTACAAGTCCGTTCCGTTCTACCTCACCAACCGCGGCTACGGCGTGTTCGTCAACCACCCCGGGCACGTCTCCTATGAGATCGGCTCCGAGGCCGTCGAGCGGGTGCAGTTCTCGGTGGGAGGGGAGTCGCTGGAGTACTTCGTGATCTACGGCGAGACGCCGAAGGCCATCCTCGATCGCTACACCGAACTCACCGGTCGGCCGGCGCAGGTTCCGGCGTGGTCGTACGGGCTCTGGCTCTCCACGAGCTTCACCACGGACTACGACGAGGCGACCGTCTCGAGCTTCATCGACGGCATGGCCGAGCGTGACCTGCCGCTCTCGGTGTTCCACTTCGACTGCTTCTGGATGCGCGAGTTCAACTGGTGCGACTTCGAGTGGGATTCACGCGTCTTCCCCGATTCCGAGGGCATGCTCGCCCGGTTGCACGGCAAGGATTTGCGCATCTGCGTCTGGATCAACCCGTACATCGGCCAGCGCTCTCCACTCTTCGCCGAGGCGAAAGCCGCGGGCTACCTCGTGGGGCGTCCGGACGGATCGGTCTGGCAGTGGGACCTGTGGCAGGCCGGCATGGGACTGGTCGACTTCACCAATCCGGATGCCACGGCGTGGTACCAGGGCAAGCTGCGGCGCCTGATCGAGCAAGGAGTGGACTGCTTCAAGACCGACTTCGGCGAGCGCATCCCGATCGATGTCGAGTACTTCGACGGTTCCGCGCCCGAGCGCATGCACAACTTCTACACCGAGTTGTACAACCGTGCCGTCTTCGACGTGCTCGAGCAGGCGCGGGGTGCCGGCGAAGCGGTGCTGTTCGCCCGGTCGGCCACCTCGGGCGGCCAGGCGATGCCGGTGCACTGGGGCGGGGACTCGACCTCGACCTACGCGTCGATGGCCGAGACGCTGCGGGGCGGGCTCTCGCTCGCATTCAGCGGATTCGCGCACTGGAGCCACGACATCGGCGGGTTCGAGGGAACCCCCGACGCCGGGGTCTTCAAGCGCTGGACGGCCTTCGGCCTGCTCTCCAGCCACAGCCGGTTCCACGGCTCGGACTCCTATCGCGTGCCGTGGATCTTCGACGACGAGGCCGTGGAGGTGACCCGCAGGTTTACGAAGTTGAAGCTCGCCCTCATGCCCTACCTCTACCAGCTCGGCATCGAGGCGACCGCGACGGGCGCCCCCATCCTGCGCCCGATGCAGCTCGAGTTCCCTGAAGACCCCGCCGTGGCCTACCTCGACCGGCAGTACATGCTCGGCAGTGACCTGCTCGTCGCGCCGGTGTTCAACGCGGACGGCGAGGTGGATCTCTACCTGCCAGCGGGCACGTGGACCAGCTACCTCACCGGCGAGGTCGTCGAAGGCGGCGGATGGCGCCGCGAGCGTCACGACTTCCTCTCGCTCCCGCTCTACGTGCGTGGGGGAGCGCTGCTGCCGGTCGGGGCGCGCACGGATCGACCCGACTACGACTACCTGCAGAACCTCTCGCTGAGGCTGTTCGCGGGAGGGGAGGGCTCGAGGACGCTCACCGTGACGACGCCCGAGGGTGCATCCGCCCGGTTCGAGGTGGGCGCCGACGACGCTGGCGCGAACGTGCGCTCCGAGCTCGAGAACGGCTGGACGCTCCACGCGGGAATGGCCGAGCAGGGCGCAGCGGCAAGCGGGGGAGTCGCATCCGTCACCCTCTGAGGTCGTGGCGAAGCGGGCCCGACGTGCGTTAGCATTGAGGTGAATCGAATCGATTCGATTCACCGCGGCGATGCTGCCGCCCGCCGGGCATCGCTGCGCTCCCTCCGCGCGAACCCCGGACGATCGTTCCCCCACGCCCTGTGCGTGCGCCGCACCGACCGCCTTTGAGGATCGCCTTGACCTACACCGGCTCCATTCCCGCCATCACGCCCGACGGCGCGGTCAACCACGCGCACCCCGGCGACCGGCTGAGCTCGCGCCAACGGCTGGTCTACATCCTCGTCCTCGGTGCCCTGACCGCGCTCGGTCCGTTCACCATGGACCTCTATCTGCCGGCCATGCCGACCCTGCAGCATGAACTCGGCGTGCCGGCGGCGGCGATCCAGCTGACCCTGACCGGCACCATGCTCGGCTTCGGATTCGGTCAGCTCATCGTGGGTCCCTGGAGTGACAAGGTGGGCCGTCGTCTGCCCCTTCTGCTGGCGACGAGCCTGCACATCCTCGCCTGCATCGGCGCGGCGCTCTCGCCCGACATCTACTGGCTCGGCGCCTTCCGCCTGCTCATGGGCTTCGGCGCATCCGCGGGCGGCGTCGTCGCGATGGCCATGGTGCGCGACCTCTTCGGCGGAAAGCCGCTCGTAAAGATGCTCTCGCGGCTCGCCCTCGTGAACGGGCTCGCTCCCGTGATCGCCCCCGTCGCCGGCTCGCAACTGCTGTTGCTGGTCGACTGGCGCGGCATCTTCTGGGCGCTGGCGATCTACGGCGCCGTCGTCGCGCTGTGCGTCGCGTTCTTCATCGTCGAGACGCTGCCGCAGCAGGACCGCCACGGCGCCGGGCACAGCACCGCGCGCGAACGCTACAAAGCACTGTTCTCGGACCGCGTCTTCGTGGGCGTCGCCCTCATCGGAGGCATGAGCTTCACGGGGCTGTTCGCGTACCTGTCGAGCTCGTCCTTCCTCTTCCAGGAGGTGTTCGGCTTCAGCGCCCAGCAGTTCGGCCTGCTCTTCGCCGTCAACTCGGTCGGCATCATCATCGGCGTCCAGACGAGCTCGTGGATCATGCACCGCACCTCGGTCGGTCCGCAGTGGATCCTCGTGGCGACGACCGTGGTTCAGCTGATCACCGCGACGGCGATCATTGTGCTCAGCGTCTCGGGAGCAGGCCTCTGGGGCGTCATCATCCCGCTGTTCGTGTTCATCATGGCCTGCGGATTCACGTTCCCCACCATCCAGGTGCTCGCGCTCGTGCACCACGGCAAGGAGGCGGGAACCGCCGCATCCGTGCTGGGCGCGCTCAACTTCGGGCTCGCCGGACTGCTGTCCCCGATCGTCGGGGTCCTGGGCGTTGCGACGGCTGCCCCCATGGGCCTGGTCATGGCGTGCGCCGCCGTCATCTCGATCCTCACGCTCTGGCTCGTCGTGCGCCCGCGCACGGTTCCCGCCCTCACGAACTAGCCACGCCTCACCGTTGCGCCACCTCCGCGGCCGTGCGCCAGAAGATCTGGCGCAGAGACCGTCGAAGTGGCGCAAGCGGATGCCGGCGGCCGCACCGCGGGCGGGGTTTGAGGAGCGATCGGATACGGTGGGCGGATGGCCGGCCGTAGGTACCCCGCCGTGGAGACGCGGCCCTCGTGGGTGCGCACGAACGCCTTCTGGCTCTCGGGCAGCGCCGCGCTCGTGCTCGCCGTGCTCGTCGGATTCGTGGTGGTGCTCCGCCAGCAGGCGGCGCTGCTCGGCCTCGATGAGGAGTGGGCGGAGGAGATGCTCGAGTTCCGCGGACCCGTCGGGCACGCCTTCGCGCTCGTGTTCGACATCGTGGGCGGGCACTTGATCGGCAGCATCCTCATTCCGGTCGGCGGAGCAACGGCGCTCTTCCTGTTCCGTCGCCGGTGGGCGGCGTTCTACTACCTGCTTGCGACGGCCATCAGTGCCGGTCTCGTGCAGGTGCTCAAACACGCATTCGCGCGCGCCCGCCCCGAAGACATGCTCGTCACGAGCGACTTCGGGTCATTCCCCTCCGGACACGTCGCCAATGCCGCGACGCTCGCCGTCACCGTGAGCCTCATCTTCCCGTACGTCTGGGTGTGGATCGCCGGCGCCGCCTGGACGATTCTCATGGCCCTCAGTCGCACCTACCTCGGAGCGCACTGGATGACGGATACCATCGGCGGCATGCTCATCGGTGCCGGGGTGGCGCTGCTTCTGTGGGGGCCCTTCGCCGTACGCGTGCGCGCCGAACGTACGAAGCCGGTACCCGGCCGGCCCGTCTCGTCGGCAGCCGACGCGGGTCGCTGAACGAACCGCTCACCGAAGGACAGCCATGCCATCAGCACGTCTCACCGTCGACCCGCACTTCACCGTCGGGCCCATCAACCGGCGCCTGTTCGGGTCGTTCGTCGAGCACCTGGGCCGGTGCGTCTACGACGGCCTCTACGAGCCGGGGCACCCCACCGCGGATGCCGAGGGGTTCCGGCAAGACGTCATCGACCTGGTGCGCGAGCTCGGCGTCTCGACCATCCGCTACCCCGGCGGCAACTTCGTTTCGGGTTTCCGCTGGGAGGACAGCGTGGGGCCCCGCGAGCAGCGCCCCCGACGACTCGACCTCGCGTGGCACTCCACCGAGACCAACGAGATCGGCCTGCACGAGTTCTCGTCGTGGCTCGACAAGGTGGGCAGCGAGCTCATGCTCGCGGTCAACCTCGG
Source organism: Rathayibacter sp. YIM 133350 (assembly GCF_037404875.1). Lineage (NCBI taxonomy): Bacteria > Bacillati > Actinomycetota > Actinomycetes > Micrococcales > Microbacteriaceae > Rathayibacter > Rathayibacter sp. YIM 133350. Next base: position 24,509 of record NZ_JBBELO010000020.1, on the reverse strand, counting down.
CACCCGGGGAACGCTCGAGGCGCTCGACCTGCTCGAGTACGCCAACATCCGTGGCGGGAGCGCGCTCAGCGACCGGCGCGTCGCGAACGGCCGAACGGATGCCTTCGGCGTGAAGATGTGGTGCCTCGGCAACGAGATGGACGGGCCGTGGCAGCTCGGCCACCGCTCCGCCGAGGACTACGGCAAGATCGCATCGCAGACGGCCAAGGCGATGCGGCAGCTGGATCCGTCGGTCGAGCTCGTGGTCTGCGGTTCCTCGAGCGCCCACATGCCGACCTTCGGCGAGTGGGAGCGGGTCGTGCTGACGCACACCTACGACGACGTGGACTACATCTCGTGCCACGCCTACTACGAGGAGAAGAACGGCGACCCGGGCAGCTTCCTCGCGTCGGCCGTCGACATGGACCACTTCATCGAGTCGGTGATCGCGACCGCCGACCACGTCAAGGCGGTCAACGGCAGTTCGAAGAGCATCGACATCTCGTTCGACGAGTGGAACGTCTGGTACCTCGAGCGCTTCAACAACGTCGACAAGATCGAGGGCATCGACAACTGGCCGATCGCGCCTCGGTTGCTCGAGGACGCCTACTCGGTGGCGGATGCCGTCGTGTTCGGCAACCTCATGATCACGCTGCTCAAGCATGCCGACCGGGTGAAGAGCGCATCCCTCGCGCAGCTCGTCAACGTGATCGCGCCGATCATGACCGAGCCCAGTGGGCCGGCGTGGAAGCAGACGACGTATTTCCCGTTCGCCATCACGTCTCGACTCGCGCGGGGTGCGGCGCTCGAGCTCAAGCTCGACAGCCCCCGCTACTCGACGCAGGTGTACGGCGACGTCGCGCTCGTCGACGCCGTCGCCACGCACGACGCCGAGGCGGGCGCATCCGCCGTCTTCCTCGTGAACCGCTCGCAGACCGAGTCGGTGACGGTGACCCTCGACATCGCGGCCCTCGGCGACGTCACCCTCTCCGAGGCGGTGACGCTCTGGGACGAAGACGTGCGCGCCACGAACACCCTCGAGCAGCCCGACCGGGTCGCCCCCCGCGACAACGAGAGCGTGTTGATCGCGGACGGTGAACTCACCGTGACGCTTCCACCGGTCTCGTGGTCGGCGATCGCGCTCGCCTGACCCCTCCGCCTCGGTCGCGGCCGCCCGCTCCGGCCGGCGACGGGTCACGCGGGTTGCGCCACTTCGGCGGCCGTTGCGCCAGTTGAACTGGCGCAACGGCCCCGCACCTGGCGCAAGGCGGTCGCCGCATCCGTCGCCGCGGGACGGCTCGCGCGTGATTCACTGGTGAGAGCGGTCGACGACGGGGAGGATGCGCGTGCGCAGCGAGATCGGAACCAACTGGTCGGGGAACCTGAGCTATAGGGCGCAGAAGCTCGTCGCGCCCACGACGCTCGACGAACTGGCCGCGGCGCTCGGCTCGGCCTCGTCGGTGCGAGCACTCGGCACGCGGCACTGCTTCAACGACATCGCCGACACGAGCGGGGTGCTCATCTCGACGCGGTCGCTTCCGAGCGTCATCGAGATCGACGGAGCGGCCCGGCGGGTGCGCGTCTCGGCCGGCACACGCTACGGCGACCTCGCCGAGCAGCTCGAGCGGCGCGGCTGGGCGCTCGCCAACCTCGCCTCCCTTCCGCACATCTCCGTCGGCGGCGCGGTCGCCACGGGAACCCACGGCTCCGGTAACACCGTGCGCTCACTGGCCGGCGCCGTCGCGGCCCTCGAACTGATGACCCCCGACGGTGAGCTGCTCGCCCTCGGCCGCGGCGACCGCGACTTCGCCGGTGCCGTGGTGAACCTCGGCGCGCTCGGCGTCGTGACCACCCTCGACCTCGAGATCGAGCCGTCGTTCACCGTCGCCCAAACCGTCTACGAGGGGCTGGACTGGGATGCGGTGCTCGCCGACCTCTCGGCCGTCACGGGACTCGGCTACAGCACGAGCCTCTTCACGACCTGGCGCAGCCGCGACCGGGTCGACCAGCTCTGGCTGAAGCAGCGCGCACCCTTCGCCGCGCCCGCGGAGGTACTCGGCGCCGCGCCGGCGGACGCGCCCCGGCATCCGCTTCCCGGCATCTCGGCCGAGAACTGCACCCAGCAGCTCGGCGTTCCGGGTGCGTGGCTCGACCGGCTGCCGCACTTCAAGCTCGGCTTCACTCCCTCGAATGGCGACGAGCTGCAGTCGGAGTACCTCGTGCCGCGCCGGCATGCCGCCGCGGCCATCAACGCCCTGCGTGAGCTGTCGGCATCCATCGCCCCGCTCGTTCAGGTGACCGAGGTGCGCACGATAGCCGCCGACGCGCTCTGGCTGAGCATGGCCTCCGAGACGGATGCCGTCGCCCTGCACTTCACCTGGCTGCCCGACCAGGCGGCGGTCGAGGCGTTCCTGCCGACGCTCGAGCGCGCTCTGGAGCCTTTCGAGCCGCGTCCGCACTGGGGCAAGCTGTTCGCCTCGGTCGACGGCGGCGAGCGCTACCCCCGGTGGGAGGACTTCGTGCGGCTGCGCGAGCGGCTCGATCCGCGCGGCGTGCTGCGCAACCCGTTCCTCGAGCGCCTCGGTCTCTGAGCGGAGAGCTCGGCTGGGGCGTGCGGATGCCGTCCGGTAGCGTGCAGCCATGAGAATCCTTCTTGTGGGCGCCGGCGGAGTGGGCGGTGCGATCACGCGAATCGCCGCTCGCCGCTCCTTCTTCGAACTGATGGTCGTGAGCGACTACGACCTTGCCCGCGCCCAGGCGGCGATCGACTGGATCGCCGAGCGGCATGGAGGGGAGGTGGCGGCGCGATTCGTGGCCGCCCGGGTGGATGCCTCGGATCCTGAAGGAGTCGCAGCCCTCGCGAGGATCCACGAGGCGACGCACGTCATGAACGCCGTCGAACCCAAGTTCGTGCCCGCGGTCTTCGCCGGCGCGCTCGCGGCCGGCGCGCACTACCTCGACATGGCCATGAGCCTGTCGGAACCGCATCCGACCGATCCCTACACGCTGACGGGCGTCAAGCTCGGCGACGACCAGTTCGCGCAGGCCGACGACTGGGAGCGGGCCGAGCGCCTGGCGCTCGTGGGCATCGGCGTCGAACCCGGGCTCTCGAACGTGTTCGCCCGTTACGCCGCCGATCACCTGTTCAGCTCCATCGACGAGCTCGGCACGCGCGACGGTGCGAACCTCGTGGTTCGCGACGAGGCGGGCAACGAGATCTTCGCGCCGTCGTTCAGCATCTGGACCACCATCGAGGAGTGCCTCAACCCGCCGGTCGTCTGGGAGAAGGAGGCCGGGTGGTACACGACGGCGCCCTTCAGCGAGCCCGAGACCTTCGTCTTCCCCAAGGGCATCGGCCCCGTCGAGTGCGTCAACGTGGAACACGAGGAGGTGCTGCTGATGCCGCGTTGGATCGATGCGAAACGCGTCACGTTCAAGTACGGCCTCGGCGACGAGTTCATCGGCGTTCTGAAGACGCTGCACCTGCTCGGCCTGGACTCGACGGTTCCGGTCGCCGTGCGCAGTGCGAGCGGGCCGGTCGAGGTCGCGCCGCGCGATGTCGTCGCGGCGGTGCTGCCCGACCCCGCGAGCATCGGACCACGCATGACGGGCAAGACCTGCGCGGGCCTCTGGGTCAGCGGCACGGGCGTGGACGGCGAGCCGCGAGAGGTCTACCTCTACCACGTGGCCGACAACGAGTGGACGATGCGGGAGTACGAATCGCAGTGCGTCGTCTGGCAGACCGCGCTGAATCCTGTCATCGCCCTCGAACTGCTCGCCACCGGCCAGTGGTCGGGCGTCGGGGTACTCGGGCCGGAGGCGTTCGACGCCGACACCTTCCTCGACCTGATGGCGCGCCCCGAGAGCGACGGCGGCTATGGCCAGCCCTGGGGCTTCGAGGATCGGCTCGCGGGATGACCGGGCGACGGGAGACCCCGGTGACGGATGCCGTGGTGCGCGAGGCATTCGAGCTCGCGGATGCGGCCGCCGACGCCGCAGGCGTACGGGTGCGCGATGCCAACCCGGGCGACCTCGACGCCATCGTCGGTCTGTTCGAGCGCACCTGGGGGCCGGGACGCAGCCCCGATCGGGCCTTCGTGCAGGCGCTCGACCACGCCGGCAACACGGTGCTCGTCGCGACGGAGGGCGGCGCATCCGGAACCAACACCGCGGTCGGCGCCACGCTCGGCTTCCTCGGCTGGGAGGGCGGGCTGCACCTGCACTCGCACATGAACGCCGTCGCCCCGTGGCGGCGCAGCGCCGGGGTCGGCCACGCGCTCAAGCTGCTGCAGCGCGCGATCTGCCTCGAGCGCGGCGTGCGTGAGGTGCGGTGGACCTTCGACCCGCTCATCCGGCGCAACGCCTACGTGAACCTCGTCAAGCTCGGTGCCGAGGCATCCGCCTTCCTGCCCGACTTCTACGGGCGCCTCGACGACGCGATCACCGGAAGCGACCACAGCGATCGGTTCGAGGTGCGCTGGCGGCTGGACTCTCCCCGCGTGCGGCGGTCCCTCGCCCGCGAGAAGCAGCCGAGCTGGACCGGCGAGCAGCGGTTCGGCCTCGCCGAGGACTTCGAGCAGCTGCGCGTCGAGCATCCGGAGCAGGCGCTGCAGCTGCGCCTCGCGTCACGCGAGGCCTTCACGACCAAATTCGCCGCGGGCCTGCGACCGGAGCTCGACGCCGGCGGGTACGTCTTCACGGCCGACGACCCGGATGCGGTGGCCTGATGAGCATCGAGGCGATCGAACTGCATCGGGTGGCCATGCCGCTCGTGCGGCCGTTCGAGACGTCGTTCGGGGTGCAGCACGATCGGGAGGTGCTGCTCGTGCACGTGCTCACCGACGCAGGCGGCGGGTGGGGCGAATGCGTCGCAGGCAAGGAGCCGTTCTATAGTTCCGAGTGGGTGGATGGCGCAGCCCTTGTGATCGAGGAGTTCCTGGCGCCTGCGTTGCTGCGGCAAGGCGAGGTCTCGGCCGCCGGTCGATCGATCCACGGCGGCGGAGCGGGAACGAGCGTCGCCTCGTTGCTGGCCTTCGTCTCCGGACACCGGATGGCCAAGGCCGCGCTGGAGGCCGCCGTGCTCGATGCGGAGCTGCGCGCATCCGGAAGCTCGTTCGCCGCCTTCTTCGGCGCAACGCGCGAGTGGGTGGACTGCGGCGTCTCGGTGGGCATCGCCCCGAGCATCGACGCGCTCCTCGACGAGGTGACCGGCTACGTCGACGAGGGCTACCGCCGCATCAAGCTCAAGATCAAGCCCGGTTGGGACCTCGAGCCGGTGGCGCGCGTGCGTGCCCTGATCGGCGACGCCACCGGCCTGCAGGTCGACGCCAACACCGCGTACACCCTGGCGGATGCGGAGCACCTGCGCGAGCTCGACGCCTTCGGGCTGCTGCTCATCGAGCAGCCGTTCGCCGAGGAGGACGTGGCATCCCATGCGGCCCTCGCCCGCATGATCACGACGCCCGTGTGCCTTGATGAGTCGATCCTGAACGCGGAGATCGCGGCGGACGCGATCGAGCGGGGTGCGACCTCGGTGGTGAACATCAAGGCGGGCCGCGTCGGCGGCTACGTCGAGGCGGTGCGCGTGCACGATGTCTGCCTCGAGGCGGGCGTGCCGGTGTGGTGCGGCGGCATGCTCGAGACGGGACTGGGTAGGGCCGCGAACGTCGCGCTCGCCGCGATGCCGGGATTCACGCTGCCGGGTGACACGTCGGCGTCGCGTCGGTACTTCGCTGAAGACCTCACCGAGCCGTTCGAGCTCGGCACGGGCGAGCACCGCGGCCAGCTCCCGGTGCCGACGGGCCCGGGCACGGGCGTGACGGTGCGAACCGACCTGGTGCGCGAGTGGGCGCTGAGGGCCCCGGTGACGCTGCGTCGCTGACCGGACAGGCTCAGGGAACGGACCCGGCGAACGTTCGGCGCCGCTCGCTGAGCTTGTCGAAGCGTCGTGGGGTCTGCTGGGTGCCTCGCTCGCTCGCTGCATGGTTGGTTCCCTTCGACAGGCTCAGGGAACGGACCCAGCGAAAGCTCGGCGCCGCTCGCTGAGCTTGTCGAAGCGTCGTGAGGTGCGCTGGGTGCCTTCCGTCCCGCTCGCTGAGCTTGTCGAAGCGTCGTGAGGTTCGCTGGGTGCTCCGGTCGCTGCATGGTCGGTTCCCTTCGAAGGCTCAGGGAACGGGCCCAGCGAGGTTCGGTTCCGCTCGCTGAGCTTGTCGAAGCGTCGTGGGGTCGGCTCGGTGCCGTCGCTACGCTGTCGGCTCCCTTCGACAGGCTCAGGGAACGGGCCCAGCGAAAGCTCGGCGCCGCTCGCTGAGCCCGTCGAAGCGTCGTGGGGTCCGCTGGGTGCCTCGCTCGCTGCATGGTTGGTTCCCTTCGACAGGCTCAGGGAACGGACCCGGCGAACGTTGCGTCCCGCTCGCTGAGCTTGTCGAAGCGTCGTGAGGTCCGCTGGGTGCCCGTTCCCGATCGGTAGCCCGACGCAATGTGGAAACACGCTGGCCCTAGGCTGGGCAAATGGAGCAGCAGCGGGCCATCGCGGCGGTCATCACCGTCTCGGACCGCAGCGCCCGTGGCGAGCGGGCTGATGCGTCGGGCCCGCGCGCCGCCGAACTGCTGCAGCGCGCCGGCTACCCGGCATCTGTCGTGGTCGTGCCCGATGGTGCGGATAACGTAGGCGCGGCCATCGGCGAGGCGCTCAACGACGGCGCCCGCATCGTGATCACGACCGGCGGAACCGGCGTGGCGCCGCGCGATGAGACGCCCGAGGGCACCCTGCCGCACATCGTGCGCGAGCTGCCCGGAATCGCCGAGGAACTGCGGCGACGCGGTGCGGAATCCGTGCCCACGGCCGTGCTCTCCCGCGGACTGGCCGGTGTGGCGCGTGGGTCGGCCGGTGAGGCGCTCGTCGTGAACCTTCCGGGGTCGACGGCAGCAGTGGAGCAGGGCATCGCGGTCATCGCGCCGCTCGTCGGCCACATCCTTCAGCAGCTCGAGGGCGGTGACCACGCGTGAGCATCGCCATCGCCCGTCTCAGCGGCGAGCCCCTCGACCTTGGCACGCACCTCGACGCCGTCGAGGATCCGACGGCGGGTGCCGTCGCCACCTTCATCGGCCGCGTGCGAAATCACGACCCTGAGGCGGCCGCCGAGGTGACCGCCCTGGACTACACCGCCCATCCGGATGCGGAAGCCCGGTTGCACGAGATCGTCGCCCGCTTCGACTCCGACGTCGTGCGCATCGCCGTCAGCCATCGGACCGGACGCGTCGACGTGGGCGGCACCGCCATCATCGCGTGCGTCGCAAGCGCCCACCGGGCCGAGGCCTTCGACGTCTGCCGCGAACTCGTCGAGGCGATCAAGCACGAGTTGCCGGTCTGGAAGCAGCAGCTGCAGGTCGATGGCGCGCACTCCTGGGTGGGCCTCTCGTGACCCGCTTCGCGCCCCTCATCGACGGCTTCGGCCGCGTGCACCGCGACCTGCGCATCTCGCTCACCGACCGCTGCTCGTTGCGCTGCACCTACTGCATGCCCGCCGAGGGCGTTCCGTGGCTGGCCAAGGACAACATTCTCACGTCGGCCGAGATCGTGCGGGTGGCGCGGGTGGCGGCATCCGTCGGCATCCAGGAGATCCGGCTCACGGGCGGCGAGCCGCTGCTGCGCCGCGACGTCGTCGACCTCGTGAGCGACCTCGCCCTCATCGAGGGCTGGGACGGTCCGCTCGAGGTCTCGATGACCACGAACGGACTGCGCCTGCCCCAGCTCGCGACCGACCTGCGTCAGGCCGGGCTCACGCGTGTCAACATCAGCCTCGACACCCTGCGTCCGGAGCGGTTCGCCGAGCTGACGCGTCGCGACCGCCTCGAAGACGTTCTCGCGGGCATCGAGTCGGCCCGGGATGCCGGCTTCGATCCCATCAAGATCAACGCCGTCGCGATGCGCGGGGTGAACGACGACGAACTCGTCGATCTCGTGCGCTTCGCGGTCGACCGCGGGGCGCAGATGCGCTTCATCGAGCAGATGCCGCTGGATGCCGGCCACATCTGGTCGCGCGTGCAGATGGTGCGCGGCGAGGAGATCCTCGCGCAGCTCGGCGAGGTCTTCACGCTCACCCCGGTCGGCGCGCGCGGAGCCGCTCCCGCGGAAGTCTGGCGCATCGACGACGGACCCTCGACCGTGGGCGTCATCGCCTCCGTCACCGCACCTTTCTGCGGAGCATGCGACCGCGTGCGCCTCACCGCCGACGGTCAACTGCGCAACTGCCTGTTCGCCCGAGAGGAGTCCGACCTGCTCTCGTTGCTGCGCGGACCGCTCGCCGACGAGGCCGATCCCACCATCCTCGACGACGCCGTCGAACGGATGCTGCGCCTCTGCATCACGGGCAAGCGTGCCGGCCACGGCATCGACGATGAGGGCTTCCTGCAGCCGGACCGCCCGATGAGCGCCATCGGCGGCTGAGCGAGGCCCTCCCCCGACGCGAGCCGTAGGCGGGGAAGCGGCCAACCGCCGCATCCGTCGAAGCGGACGAGAGTGCTCAGCCGCCCGCGAACGGCGGCAGAACGTCGACGGAGTCGTCCTTCTCCAGCGGAACGTCGCCGGCATCCACCGCCGTGCGGCGGCCGTTGACGAGCAGCGAGGAGCGCCCGAGCACGCGCTCGAATTCCGAGCCGTGCGCGGCGGTCATCGTGGCGACGAGTTCGCCGACGGATGCCGCGGGCACGGTCTCCTGCTCCGTCGCCGCGGCCTCTGCCGCGGCGGCGAAGTAGCGCACCCGGGCCATCAGAGGCCGAATCCTCCGGCGGCTGAGCCCCACGATCCGCTGTCGGGGCGAGGCTCTCCCGGTCGGGGTCCGTCGTCGTTGCCGGAGTCCGGCGCCTCGTCGGCGGATGCGGTCGCGTCGGCCGCCTCGGCCTGGTCGGCCGGCGCGGCCGACTCCTCGGAGCCGCCGGCGTGCTGGGCGCTGCCGTTGCTCGCGCCGCCGCTGTCGCGGGTCAGCGCGATCGTCTCGGTGAGTGCCGAGTCGACCGCGGCGCTCTCGCCTCCGTTGCGGCCGGCCGCGAGGCCGGCGATGAACGCTGCCACCGGTGCCGCGGCCACGCCGACGGCTGCCTCGGTCTCAGCGGCGAGTTCGAGCACCCGATCGACGGGAACGTCGGCCGATTGCAGGGAGAGGCGCTCGGTGAGCGCGATGATCCACGCGTGCAGTGCGTCGGGCTGGTGCTCGCTCATGGTTCCTCCTGGGTGGCAGGCGTGCGGATGCGGAACCATCGGATGCCGACGGGCCCGCGTTCGAGCATGCTCCACATCTGCGCCAGTTTCGATCCCGACGCGCCGGGCGCCACCGGAGAGCACCCCGCTCGGGAGGCTCAGGCGCGCAGCCAGTCGCCCGATTTTCCGCCCGACTTGGCTTCGAGCCGGATCTCTTCGATCACGACGCCCTTGTCGATGCCCTTGACCATGTCGACCACGGCCAGCGCTGCGACCGACACGGCGGTGAAGGCCTCCATCTCGACGCCGGTGCGATCCGCCGTGCGCACGGTGGCGCCGATGCGCACCCCCTCGTCCTGCACCTCGAGGTCGACGGTGACGCCGTGCACCCCGATCACGTGCGCGAGCGGCAGCAGTTCCGCGGTGCGCTTGGCGCCCTGGATGCCGGCGATGCGGGCAACGGCGAACACGTCGCCCTTAGGAGTTGAGCCATCTCGCAGGGCGGCCACGACGACGCCAGAGCAGCGAACGAAGCCCGTCGCCGTGGCGGAGCGCACGGTGGGCTGCTTCAGCGTGACGTCGACCATACGGGCCTGGCCGGCGTCGTTCAGGTGGGTGAAGGGCTGACTCATGGCACCAGCATGACAGTCACGGGGCTGCCCGCATGAACCTCGTCGACGTCGGCCGGAATGACGGCGAATCCGTCGGCGTGGGCGAGCCCCCCGGCCAGATGCGATCCGGAGCCGCCCGCCGTCGCCGGACGCACCCGCACCGCGCCATCCTCGTGCTCGAAGATGACGGGCATGTACTGCTCGCGGCCTGGGGGAGTGCGCCATCCGGATGCGGTGACCGCCTCGAGCGTGGGGCGCAGCATGTCGCCGCGTCCCTGCAGGGCGAGCAGTGCGGGCCGCACGAACACCTCGAACGACACCGCGACGCTCACCGGGTTGCCGGGGAGCCCGAAGGCGAGCGGGCCGCCCGGCAGCCGGCCGAACGCCTGCGGCTTGCCGGGCTGCATCGCGACCGAGACGAACTCGAGCGTGCCCTGCAGCACCTGCTTGACGACGTCGTAGGCGCCGACGCTCACGCCGCCCGAGAGGATGACGACGTCTGCCTCAGATGCGGCTCGGTCGAATTCGGCGCGCAGTTCAGCCGGATCATCGGCGACCGTGACGGTGCGCATGACCCGGGCCCCGGTATCCCGAACGAGCGCCCGCAGCAGCACCGAGTTGGACTCGGGGATGCGCCCGCGGGTCAGCACGGCATCGGGAGCCGCGAGTTCGCTGCCCGTCGAGATGATGCTCACGCGCGGCTCAGGGACGACGGAGAGCTTCGCCCGTCCGGCCGCAGCGGCCGCGGCCAGGTGCCGTGCCTTCAGCACCGTGCCGGCCCCGAGCACGAGATCGCCCGCGTGCAGATCGGCACCCGCGCGACGGATGTAGGCGCCGGGCTCTGCGGCGACGGTGACCGCCACTGTTGTCGCATCGCTCCAGGCGCCGGTGAGGGTGTTCTCGACGGGGACGATCGCGTCGGCATCCGTCGGCACGGCCGAACCGGTCATGATGCGAGCCGCCTCACCGGTGCCGAGCCGGGGATCCTCGGCGCTGCCCGCGGGCAGGTCGGCGACGATGCGCAGCTGGACCGCGGCATCCGGAGCGGCGGCTGCGACATCGCGATGCCGTACGGCGTAGCCGTCCATGGCCGAGTTGTCGAAGACGGGGATGTCGAGGCGGCTCGTGACGTCGACGGCGAGGGTGCGACCGGCGGCCTCGGCGAGCGGGAGTTCGATGGCGGCGAGCGGCTGCACCGCGGCGGCCACGAGGGCCCGCTGCTCGGCGACGGATCTCACGAGTGGGCGCCGCTCGGCGCGGGTGCGACGGCGTGAACGGTGCCGGTTGGGGCAGCGCTTGGGGTGGTGCCCGCGGTGGTGCGCGCGGCCTCCCACGCGAGCATGCCGCCCTGCAGCACGGTCACGTCGGTCAGGCCGAGCGAGGCAAGGTGCGTCGCGGCTCGGCGCGCGCGGGTGTCGATGTGACAGTGCACGATGAGCGGGAGCGCCGCATCGGCGATGCCGGTTGCATCGTGCCGCTGCAGCAACTCGCCGAGTGGCAGCAGCACCGAGCCGGAAATCGCGGAGTCGGAGTGCTCACTGGGCTCGCGCACGTCGAGAAGCACGAAGCGATCCTTGCCGCGCTCGCGGGCGGCCAGGCGGTCGGCGAGGGTGGCAGCGTCGATGAAGGCCGGCTCCGACGGGAATCGGGGGGAGTGGGTGATCTGCGCGTCTGAGGTATTCGGCTCTGTAGCGTGGGGAAGCGCGGAGTTCGCGGGTACCGGGCGCGGGTCCGCGAGCACCTGCTGCGGGCTCGCCGCGTCGCTCGCCGGGGTAGGCACCGCATCCGTCGCCGTCGGTCGCGGCACGCTCACCGGCACCTCGCGCTGGCGGGAGGTGAGCGCGTCGATCACCACGACGCGACCGAGCAGGCTGTCGCCGACGCCTGTGATGAGCTTGACGGCCTCCGCCGCCATCAGCGAGCCGGCCTGGCCGCAGAGCGCTCCGAGCACCCCGGCCACGCTGCACGACGGAACCTCGCCCTCGCCCGGAGCGACCGGGAAGACGTCGCGCAGTCGCACTCCTTCGCCGGCAGGGGGAGTCGCCCAGAAGAGCGAGACCTGGGCGTCGAAGCGCAGCACCGCGCCCCAGATGAGCGGAAGTCCGAGTTCGGCGCAGATGTCGTCGGCCAGGTAGCGGGTCTCGAAGTTGTCGGATCCGTCGATGACCAGGTCGTAGTCGGCGGCGAGCTCGCGTGCGTTCTCGGGCGTGAAGCGCAGCGGATGCCGGCGCACCTGCACGTGTGGAGCGATGCGCTCGGCCGCCTCCGCGGCGCTGTCGACCTTCAGCCGGCCGACATCCGCCTGCCCGTGCGCGAGCTGGCGCTGCAGGTTGTTCGGCTCGACCACGTCGTCGTCGACGATGCCGATGGTCCCGACGCCCGCGGCCGCGAGGTAGAGCAGTACCGGCGATCCGAGGCCCCCGGCGCCGAGAACGAGCACGCGTGCCTGGGTGAGTCGGCGCTGGCCGAGCTCACCGACCTCGGGAAGCCGGATCTGCCGGGAGGTGCGCACCGCCTCCGCCGTCGAGAGGTCGGGCGCCGGGTCGACGAGAGGGGGCAGCCGCATCCCCTCACGCTAGGCCATGCGCCCCCTGCCGAAAAGCGAGGACATTCCGAAAAGCGAGGCGTTCTCGGCGGGCTGCCGCGCGTGTCGCGGTTCCGGACGGCGCGGCGCGCAGGATCGCCTCGCTTTTCGGAATGTCCTCGCTTCTGGAGAGGGTCGTCGAGAGGGGAACGGGCGCCGTCGTTCCGCGGATGCGGTGCTACGCTCCCGAATGTGACGCAATTTCGGATCTCTGAGGCCGCAGAACTGCTCGGCGTCAGCGACGACACGGTGCGCCGCTGGATCGACGGCGGCCGCATCCCGGTCGCGAAGGATGCCGCCGGTCGGCAGGTGATCGCTGGCGATGTGCTCGCCCGCCACGCCGTCGAGCTCGCCGCCACTCCCTCCGACCCGAGCGGCATCGGCCGCAGCGCCCGCAACCGCTTCGTGGGCATCGTCACGGCGGTCACGGTCGACACCGTGATGGCGCAGGTCGAGATCCAGGCCGGGCCGCATCGCGTCGTCTCCCTCCTCTCGGCGGAGGCCGTGCGCGAGCTCGGGCTCGAGGTGGGTTCCCTCGCCGTCGCCGTCGTCAAGGCGACGAGCGTGATCGTCGAGACGCCGTGACGTTCAGGAGACGCCGCGCGCTCACGACCGCCCTCATCGCCGCGGCGACTCTCGCGCTCGCCCTGACCGGCTGCGCCCCGACCGGTGCCGCGTCGCCCGCGCCATCGCCCCCGCCGCCGAGCGCATCCGGCACCGCGGCACTGCGCGGGCAACTCACCGTCTACGCCGCCGCCTCCCTGCAGAACGCGTTCGAGAACCTGTTGGCCCAGTTCGCCGACGAGAACCCGGATGTCAGGGTGCATCCGGCCGTGTACGACGGCTCGAGCGTGCTCGCCACGCAGATCATCGAGGGAGCTCCCGCCGACGTGTTCGCGTCCGCCGACGAGAAGACTCTCGCGGCCGTCGCGAAAGCGGGGGAGGTGTCGGGATCCGCCCATCCGTTCGCGACGAACACCCTGCGGCTCATCACCCCTCCCGGGAATCCCGCCGGCATCTCCTCGCTCGGAGACCTCGCTCGCAGCGACGTCTCCGTCGTGCTGTGTGCGCCCGCGGTGCCCTGCGGCGCCGCATCCGCGACACTGCTCGAGAAGGCAGGCGTGGAGGCGACACCCGCGAGCCAGGAGCAGAACGTGACCGCCGTGCTCACGAAGGTCGAGCAGGGGGAGGCCGACGCGGGCCTCGTCTACGCCACGGACGCCCGCGCCGCCGGGAATGCGGTGCACGCGATCGAACCGCAGGGGGCCGCCGAGGTCGTCAACACCTACCCGATCGCCGAATTGCGCGGGGCGGCCTCGCCCGATGTGGCGCGCGCCTTCGTCGACTTCGTGCGCGGGGATCGCGGCCGCGCCGTGCTGGCCGCGGCGGGGTTCGGCGCCCCGTGAGCAGGATGCCCTGCGGCGCCGCCACGAGCAGTGCCGTCACCGGAAGGGCCGGCCGAGAGTGACCCGCGCCACCGAGCTCGGCACCGTTCCCCGAGTGCTCTACATCGGCGCCGGCCTGGCGGTCGCCCTGCTCGTGCTGCCCCTGCTCGGCCTCCTCGGCCGCGTGCACTGGGCGACCCTGCTGCAGGATGCCGCCTCTCCGGCCGCACTGCAGGCGCTGGGGCTCTCGCTGCTCACGGCGCTCATCGCGACGGCACTCTGCCTGCTCATCGGCGTTCCCCTCGCCCTGGTGATTGCGCGTTCGAGTGCGCGCACCGCGGGCTGGCTGCGCGCGCTCGTCACCATCCCGCTCGTACTGCCGCCGATGGTCGGCGGCATCGCGCTGCTCTTCCTGCTCGGGCGCAACGGGGCGGTCGGGGTCCTGTTGGCCGGCGTCGGCATCCGCCTGCCGTTCAGCACCGCGGCCGTCGTGATCGCGCAGGCCTTCGTCGCCCTGCCGTTCCTGGTGCTCGCCATCGAGGGCACGATGCGCTCTCTCGGAACGGGCTACGAACACGTAGCAGGCACGCTCGGCGCCGGACGCTGGACAACGTTCCGGCGCATCACGCTTCCGCTGGCTGCGCCGGGCCTGGTGGCCGGAACGGTGCTGTGCTTCGCGCGTGCCCTCGGCGAATTCGGTGCGACGGCCATCTTCGCGGGCAACGCGGAGGGCGTCACGCGCACGATGCCGCTCGCCATCTACACGGCGTTCAACGGAGCCGGAGTCTCGCAGGGCACGGCCATCGCGCTCTCGCTGCTTCTGCTTGTTGTGGCGGTGCTGCTGCTCGTGCTCGTGCGGGGCTGGCGCGCGGGGGCGACCCGATGACGACCGACCCGATGCTGTCGACGACCGACCCCATGTTGTTGGAGCCGCTGTCGACGGATGCGCCGGGCGGCAGGGCGCGAGCGACACGGGGCGGAGCGCTGCACGCCGAGGTGCGGTTGCTTCGCGGCGAGTTCGACCTCGACGTCGAGGTCGACCTGGCTCCGGGTGAGGTGCTCGCACTGCTGGGCCCGAACGGCGCGGGAAAGTCGACCGTACTCAACGTCGTCGCCGGGCTGCTGGCACCCGACGCCGGCGAGGTGAGCCTCGACGGTCGCGACCTCACCCGCATCCGGCCCGGACAGCGGATGCTCGTGCCGCCCGCCGGCCGCGGCATCGGGCTCCTCGGACAGCAGCCGCGACTGTTCCCGCACCTCTCCGCCCTGCAGAACGTCGCCTTCGGTCCACGGGCGCAGGGTGCATCCTCGCGGCACGCCGCTGTGCGAGCTCGAGAATGGCTTGCTCGGGTCGGCCTGGAGCAGGCGGCGCAGCAGCGCCCCGCACAGTTGTCGGGCGGCCAGCAGCAGCGCGTCGCGATCGCCCGTGCGCTCGCGGCATCCCCAGCCGTGCTTCTTCTCGACGAGCCCTTCGCCTCGCTCGACTCGCAGACCGCCCCCGAGGTGCGGGAATTGCTGCGGCTCACCCTCCGCGATGCGGGAACCAGCGCCATCATCGTCACCCACGACGTTCTGGATGCGGTGGTTCTCGCCGACCGCACCGCCGTGATGGATGCGGGTCGCATCCTCGAGCGGGGGCCGACGGCCGCGGTGCTCTCCGCCCCGCGGAATCCCTTCACGGCCCGCTTCGCCGGCGTGAACCTGGTGACGGGCGTTGCGCAGGAGGGCCGGCTGCGCGTCGGCGCCGCGGGCGCGGGCGGACCGGACGGCGTGACCGTCTCGGGCATCAGTGAGGGACTGACCGACGGCGAGGAGGCGGCGGCGGTGTTCCGGCCGGCATCCGTGGTCGTCTCTTTGCAGCGGCAGGAACAGACGAGCCTGCGCAACCATTGGCCGGCGGGGGTCGAGGCGCTCGAGGCGACGGCAACGGGCGTGCGCGTGCGCACGGGTCCGTTGCCCGTGACGGCCGATGTCACCGCCGCGACGGTGGCGGAACTGGGCCTGCGCGTCGGAGCGCAGGTCTGGATCTCGGTGAAAGCCGCGGAGGTTTCCCTCTATCAGGTCGGCACGCGCTGACCCTCCTCCGCGTGAGCGAATCTGTGGTTCGCGCCCGCGCTGTTCACTGAGCTTGTCGAAGCGCCGCGAGTCGATCTGTGGATCGCGCTCGCGCGATTCGCTGAGCTTGTCGAAGCGTGGTGAGCTGATCTGTGGTTCGCGACCGCGCTGTTCGCTGAGCTTGTCGAAGCGCCGTGAGCCGATCTGTGGGTCGCGACCGCCCTGTTCGCTGAGCTTGTCGAAGCGCCGCGAGTCCATCTGCGGGTCGCCACCCTTCGACAGCCTCAGGGAGCGGGTGGTTCTGCGCCAGCCTCAGGTCGCGACCCTTCGACAGGCTCAGGGAGCGGGTGGTGGCCACCCAGCCTCAGGTCGCCCCCCTTCGACAGGCTCAGGGAGCGCGTGGTGGCCACCCAGCCTCGGGTCGCCACCCTTCGACAGGCTCAGGGAGCGGGTGGTGGCCACCCAGCCTCGGGTCGCGCTCGCGCTGTTCGCTGAGCTTGTCGAAGCGCGGTGAGCCGATCTGTGGGTCGCCACCCTTCGACAGGCTCAGGGAGCGAGTGGTGGCCACCCAGCCTCGGGTCGCCGCCCTTCGACAGGCTCAGGGAGCGGGTGGTGCCCTCCCAGCCTCACGTCGCCACCCTTTGACAGGCTCAGGGAACGGATGGTGCCGATCCAGCCTCAGGTCGCACCGCCCTGTGCGCTGAGCTTGTCGAAGCGCCGCGAGTCGATCTGTGGGTCGCCACCCTTCGACAGGCTCAGGGAGCGGGTCGTGGCCACCCAGCCTCGGGTCGCCACCCTTCGACAGGCTCAGGGAACGGATGGTGCCGATCCAGCCTCGGGTCGCGACCGCCCTGTTCGCTGAGCTTGTCGAAGCGTGGTGAGCCGATCTGTGGGTCGTGACCCTTCGACAGGCTCAGGGAGCGGGTGGTGGGCACCCCAGCCTCACGTCGCCACCCTTCGACAGGCTCAGGGGACGCATGGTGCCGACGCAGCCTCCGTCGCGCTCAGTCCACCGGCAGCACCTTCCGCGCGTGCTCTCCGATGGCACGGGCGCCCTCCGCGTGCGCCTCATCGCCGTCGATCGTGAACCACGTCGACGAGAGCGCGCACCACGCGACCACCCACCGGGCGAACCGGCGCGCATCCAGGCCGGCGAGCTCGGTGACGAGGGCGAACCGACGCTCCACGAGCGGAAGGGCCGTCGCGTGCGACGGATTGCAGAACAGGTTGCAGTAATCGAACGCGCGCTCGCCCAGCAGCCCTTTCGGGTCGATCGCGAGCCACCCCTGCTCGCCGAAGTCCAGCACGTTGCCGTGATGGATGTCGCCGTGCAGCGCAACCTCGTCCTGGGGAGCGGCGAGCAGTTCGGCTGCCCACCCAGCGGCCTCCCGGTGCAGGGCGCCGAGGTCGTCGGCGTGCCGGAACAACTCCCGGAACCAACGCCGGAGCGGCACGAGATCGAGCGTCGCCTCGCGTGTGGATCGGGCGAGGGGTAATCCCTGGTTGCGGGCGGCATCCGTCACCGTCGTCGAGGCAGCATGCAGTGTCGCGACCGTCGAGCACAGGATGCGGGTGGCGTCATCGTCGTTGCCCGACTCCACCAGGCGCACGAGCGAGCGACTTCCGGTCGCGCGCTGCTCGAGCAGTGCCTCGCCGTGCAGGCGCAGCACAGGGACGGCCCCCGCTCCGTTCCAGGCCGCGAGCAGCGCCGCGCCCCGCTCTTCCTCCTCGGAATGGGAGAGCTTGAGCATCGCCGCGGTGCCGCCCTCTGTGACGACCGGGATGAGCGTGCTCGACGCCGTCGTGAGGATGTCGCCATCGACGCGCAGCCGCCAGCGCTGCAGCCAGCCCGCCTCGCCGCCGTGGCCCGGATCGATGGGGCCGCCCTCTACCATCGCGCGTCGCCGTGGCTCGCGTCGAGTCGAGCCGCCGCACTCTGCAGGAGATCCGCGTCTGTGCAGGACGGATGCGGCCGCGACATCCTCCTCATCGACTGATCTCCTGCACACCTGCGTCCGCGTCGCGGCCGGCTTCCGCCCGTGCCTCGGCGGGCGCTTCCGCCGCACCCGCCTCCGCCGCACCCGCTTCCGCCGCCCGGGCTGCGTACACGGCCGGCGTCTCGCCGATCACGGCGCGGAAGTCGCGCGTGAAGTGCGCCTGGTCGGCGAAACCGAGCGAGGCCGCCAGGTCGGCGAGCGAGAGCGGTGCGTCCGCGCTCAATGCGAACGCCGCCTCCTGCATCCGATAGCGCTGGATGAGCCATTTCGGACTGAGGCCCAGTTGATCGCGCACGAGGCGTTGCAACGACCGCATGCTCTGACCGGTGACGGCGGCCAGCTGCTCGACCCGCACGATGCTGCGATCGTTCTCCGCCCGATCGACGACCTCGCGCACGCGGTGCGCATCCGAGCCGAGTTCCAACGCGAGGGAGTGCAGCCACTCGTCGAAGGCAGCGACGGCGAGCGCGTCGGCATCGGCCCGCATCGCCTCCCGCACGTGGGCGGCCAGCGAGGCGGTACCCGCCACACGCAAGCTCGACAGCGGCGCGGACGAGCCGACGATGCGCGCAAGGTCGCCGTCGATCAGTGCTCGCGCGATGCCGGGCTGCAGCAGGGCTCCGAACGCCCAGCCGGTGCCCTCCAGCCGCTGAACGCCGCGCCCGCGCTCCGGACCGTAGAGGCCCGCATCCGTCGGTTCGATCACGAGGTTGGCCGACGGGTATTCGAGCACCGCCTGGCTCACGACCGCACCCGGCGCGAGGCTCCACCGCGGCAGCCAGTAATGACGCACGAGCCCGGCGACGGATGCTGCCGGCTCGTAGCGCGCCATCCGCACCGGGGCATCGGGGCGGGCCGGCTGCCGCGGCTGGAGCCCGCGGCTCGTCGCGAGAACGCCCTTCTGTGCCGGCGCGCCCGCACGCGTGCGCCAGTACGCGTCACCGTCGTTCGCCACCCGCCCAGTATCGCCTACCCCACCCCTCGCCGACTTGCCGCTTTTTGCGGGTTCCACGCCCGCTCAAGCCGCCAAAAGTGGCAAGTCGGCGAGAGATGGGTTCGGGGGTGCAGGGTGTCGCGTTCCTTCAAGACGAGGGAGGCGCCGCATCCGTACCGTCGGATGCGACGACCGGAACGACGAAGGGAAGAACCATGGCCGACTTCGAGATGAGCCTCTACATCGCCGCCACGCCAGACCAGGTATGGGAGGCGATCGTCGGCGACGAGGCCAATCGCGTGCTCATGTTCGGCTCCGTGCTGCGTGGCGATCTCGCCGAGGGCTCTCGGTATGAGTATGTGGGCCCGGGCCAGGACGGCGACGAGACCGTCCACGTCTACGGCGAGGTGCTGGAGGTGGAGCCGCGACGCATCCTGAGCCTGAGCGAGCACCCCGGACCGACGTACCGCGAGAACCACGCCGAGCTGCGCAGCCGCATGACCTGGAGCCTCGAGTCGGCGACGGAGGAGATCACGCAGCTGCGGTTCGTGAACGACGACTGGTCGCCCGGGCATCCCGCCGAGCAGGAGACCTCTGAGACCTGGCCGCGCGTGCTCTCGAGCATGAAGACCTGGCTCGAGACCGGCCGCGCGCTCGACTTCGGGTGGTGAGTGCAGGCGGCGACGGCGGGTCAGGCGCGGAGACGGCCAGCAGCGCGAGGCTCCGCGCAGAGCGCCTCGGTTCAGTCCGCGATCGCGCGAACGGATGCGGGGGTGCGGCGAGGCGTGCGCCACATGGGGCGTCGCTCCCACCACGGCAGCAACTGCGGCTCGATGCTCGTGAACTCGGCGAGCGTCATCGGCGCCGGCGCGTGCACCACGGGGGCTCCGAGCCGTGACGCCACCTGCTGGATCGAGGCCCGCGACCAGAGCTGACCGTGCATGCGCAGCAGCAGCCGGTCGTGGGCGTCGACGGCGAATAGGTGCGGATGCGTCTCGAGGTCTGTGCCGCTGTAGAGATCGAGCATGAGGATGGTGTCGACGTCGGCCGAGCGCACCTGCCGGGTGAATCCGAACGGAACGTGGTCTTCCACGCCCCACTCGTGCAGCCGGAAGTAGACGTGCCGCGTCGAGAACAGGGCGGCGATGCACACTCCCGAGACCACGATCTGGATCAGGAGCACGATGGGCCAGAGCCCGACCGGTGCCGTGAGCCAGTAGAGGGCGGCGAAGACCGGCAGCAGCAGCACGCTCGCGGCGACGGTCACGTTCGCGAAGATATGGCGGCGTGGACGCAGCGTCTTGACCGCCGCTTCGCGCGTTACCGCCATCGTGCTTCCCCCGACTGTGATGTTCCGACGGCAAGTGTGCGCGTGCCCCGCGGCATCCGCTAGCGGCATTAAGGGGGACAGTCGGGGACAAGGAGCGTTGCCGGTGGGTGCGGGGAGCACGGCGACCCTCGAGAACTGCCGCCAGGCGGTTCGGGCTCACCGCGCCCGAGTCGGTGGCGGGAGACGGCGAAGGGGACCTGCTCGACGAGCAGATCCCCTTCACATGCGCGGAGGATGGGGGATTCGAACCCCCGAGGGCTTTCACCCAACACGCTTTCCAAGCGTGCGCCATAGGCCACTAGGCGAATCCTCCGGGCGGCCGCGCGTGGCGGCCTCAGAGAATCTTACCCGACCTCTCGGGGCGCCGACGCCACGAGCGATCGCCGGCCGGGCCCGTGGCGGAGACGTTGGTGCTGAGAACGGGGGCGGAGCCGCGGCGGTGCGACCGCATCCGATCGTCCCGTAGAATGGATGCGGCTCCTCACGTGGCGCCATCCAGGCCAACTCCCCTAGGGCGGAAACGCAGCAAGGGTAACCGGGCTCTGGCGGGTGCGTGAGGGGTCTTTTCTTTTGCGGGGACGGACGCGCCCGCCGGCCCACCCCGCGCGCGCCCCCCGCAAGCGCCCCCCGCGCCTGCACATTCCCTGAGAGCGCGCGCACGTCGCGCCAATAGGCTGGCCCCGTGGCGCGAAGCATCTATCTCAGCTCGGCAGAAGGACACACCGGCAAGTCGACGATCGCGCTGGGCCTGCTCTCGATGCTCACGCACAGCGCCGCCCGGGTCGGCGTCTTCCGGCCGGTCGCCCGCTCCGCGGCCGAGCCCGACTACGTGCTCGAGTTGCTGCTGCGCAGCTCCACCGCCCAGCTGAAGTACGACGACTGCATCGGCGTCACCTACGACGACGTGCACGATGACCCCGAGGCTGCGTTGTCGCAAATCGTCGAGCGCTACAAGCACGTCGAGTCGGCGTGCGATGCGCTCGTCATCGTCGGCTCCGACTATACGGACGTGAGTTCGCCCACCGAGCTCGCCTACAACGCCCGCATCGCGGCGAACCTCGGCGCCCCCGTCATCCTCGCGCTCGGCGGCCGCCTCGGTTCCGGCGAGGACGAGCGCCTCGGGCAGGTCGAGGCACGCACCCCCGACGAGATCGGCGAGCTCGCCGAGCTCACCCTCGCCGAGCTGCGCCGGGAGCACGCCACCCTGCTCGCCGTCATCGTGAACCGGGCGGACCCCGACGTGCTTCCCGCGATAACGGATGCCGTGGCCGGCGTGCTGCGCCGCACGGTCGCATCCGTGCCGGTCTGGGCGATTCCCGAAGACCCGGTGCTCGTGGCTCCCACGATGCAGGCGATCATGGAGGCCACCGACGCCACCCTCATCAAGGGCGACCCGGCCCTGCTGTCGCGGGAGGCGCTGGGGGTCGTGATCGCCGCCATGTCGATGGACAACGTGCTGACGCGACTCGTCGAGGGAGGCGTGGTCATCGTTCCCGGCGACCGCACCGAGGTGCTGCTCGCGGTGCTCATGGCCAACCAGAGCGGAACCTTCCCGAGCCTGACCGGCCTCGTCGTGAACGGCGGCTTCGAGCTGCCCGAGCAGGTCGAGCGGCTGATCGACGGCATCCATTCGCCCCTGCCGATCGTGCGCACCGATCTGACCACCTACGAGACGGCGACGCGCATCACGCACACCCGCGGCCGGCTCGCGGCGGAGTCCAGTCGCAAGTTCGACACGGCGCTCGCCCTGTTCGAGAAGTACGTCGACGCGCAGGCGCTCATCGACTCGCTCGAACTCGGGCAGACCTCCGTGGTGACGCCGCTCATGTTCGAGTACCAGCTCATCGAGCGGGCGCGCGCCGACCGGCGCCGCATCGTGCTGCCCGAGGGCGACGACGACCGCATCCTCCGTGCCGCTGCAACGGCACTCGCGCGCGGCATCGCCGACGTCACGATTCTCGGTGAGCCCTTCGAGGTGCGTTCGCGTGCCATCGAGCTCGGTCTCGACATCAACGCGGCGGATGTGGTGAGCCCGTTCGACGACGTCTTGCGTGCCAAGTTCGCCGAGAGCTATGCCGCCCTGCGCGCGCACAAGGGCAAGAGCGCACCGACCGTCGAGCAAGCGCGCGACACGGTCACCGACGTCTCCTACTTCGGCACCATGATGGTGCACCTGGGGCTGGCCGACGGCATGGTGTCGGGCGCCGCCCACACCACCGCGCACACCATCCGGCCCTCGTTCGAGATCATCCGCACCCGCGAGGGCGTCTCGGTGGTCTCGAGCGTGTTCCTCATGGCGCTCGCCGACCGCGTGCTCGTCTACGGCGACTGCGCCATCATTCCCGAGCCCACCGAGGAGCAGTTGGCCGACATCGCGGTCTCGTCGTCGGAGACGGCCGCGCAGTTCGGCATCGAGCCGCGCGTGGCCATGCTCTCCTATTCGACCGGTGAGTCGGGAACCGGCGCCGAGGTCGAGAAGGTACGCGCCGCAACGGCCCTCGTGCGGCAGCGCCGACCCGACCTTCCCGTCGAGGGCCCCATCCAGTACGACGCGGCGGCGGATGCGGCGGTCGGGGCGGCCAAGGCCCCCGGATCCCTCGTGGCCGGTCGCGCGACGGTGTTCATCTTCCCCGACCTCAACACCGGCAACAACACCTACAAGGCGGTGCAGCGCTCAGCCGGGGCGGTGGCGATCGGACCGGTGCTGCAGGGACTCAACAAGCCCATCAACGACCTCTCGCGGGGCGCGACGGTGCAAGACATCGTGAACACCATCGCGATCACCGCCATCCAGGCCGCGGTGTAGACGTGCACCCCCGTGCGCCGTTGAACCATTTGGTCGCCGTTGATCCGCGCGGAGCGGCTCAACGGCGGCGAAATGGTTCAGAGGCGAAGAACGCGCTGCACCACGACCACCAGCGGCGACAGCAGCATCGACAACAGGGGAGCGGCATCCGATGAGCGCAGTACTCGTGGTCAACTCGGGGTCCTCCTCGTTCAAGTACCAGCTCATCGACGCCGACAGTGAACGGATGCTGGCCACCGGCCTCGTGGAACGCATCGGCGAGTCCGAAGGCCGTGCCGCGCACACGGTCGACGGTGAGAAGTGCGAGCGCACCCTGCCCATCGCCGACCACACCGCCGGCTTCCAGGTGATGCTCGACGCCTTCGCCGCGCACGGCCCCTCGCTCGATGAGAACCCGGTGATCGCCGTCGGGCACCGCGTCGTGCAGGGCGGAGCGCGCTTCTTCGAGCCGACCGTCATCACCGACCTCGTCAAGATCAACATCGACGAACTCTCAAGCCTCGCTCCGCTGCACAATCCGGCCAACCTCGAGGGCATCGTGGCCGCGCAGAAGGCGTTCCCCGACGTGCCGCACGTGGCGGTCTTCGACACGGCCTTCCACCAGACGCTGCCGCCGGCCGCGTACACCTACGCGATCGACGCCGCGCTCGCCGCCAAGCACCGCGTGCGCCGGTACGGATTCCATGGCACCTCGCACCAGTACGTCTCGCGTCGCGCCGCGGAGTTCCTGCAACGGCCGGTCGAGGAGCTCGACCAGATCGTGCTGCACCTCGGGAACGGCGCCTCGGTCTGTGCAGTGCACGAGGGACGATCCGTCGAGACCTCGATGGGCATGACCCCGCTCGAAGGTCTCGTCATGGGAACCCGCTCCGGCGACATCGACCCGGCGGTGCTGGTGCACCTGCAGCGTCGAGCCGGACTCGACGTCGACGGCATCGACGAGCTGCTCAACAAGCGCAGCGGCCTGCTCGGACTCAGTGGACGCGGCGACATGCGCGACGTCGTCGATGCCGCCGAGGGGGGCGACGAGGCCGCGGCGCTCGCCGTCGACGTCTACGTGCATCGGCTGCGCGGTTACATCGGCAACTACTACGCGCAACTCGGCGGCGCGGACGCGATCATCTTCACGGCGGGCGTCGGCGAGAACGCGCCGCTCATCCGTGCGCGGGCGGTCGAGGGGCTGGAGGTACTGGGGATCGAGCTCGATCCCGAGCGCAACGCGGCCACCTCGCGCGAGGCGCGGGTCATCTCGACGGATGCGTCCCGCGTCGCGGTGCTCGTGGTGCCCACGAACGAGGAACTCGAGATCGCGAGGCAGACGCTCGCGGTCACGCGAGCCTGACGCGACCGCCCGCTTTCGCGTGCACGTCGCGACGCTTCGACAGGCTCAGCGAACAGCGGGGCTGGGTCGTGAGCGCTCGTCTCGGGAGCCTGTCGAAGGCTGGTGAACCGGACCCGGAGCTGGGTCGTTAGCGCGCGTTCCCTGAGCCTGTCGAAGGGTCGTAAGCGGGGCTGGGCCGCGAGCACCCGTTCCCTGAGCCTGTCGAAGGGCGCTTCCACGCGCACGTCGCGACGCTTCGACAAGCTCAGCGAACAGCGGGGCTGGGTCGTGAGCGCTCGTCTCGGGAG